>NZ_VRVG01000119.1:0-17363 GCF_008040085.1 Methylobacterium sp. WL7
CCAGGGGTTCGGGGGCCGAGCGGGCGTAGCGCTCAGGCTCCTCCGAGGGGCCGAGATCCGCCATCATCACGGTCGAGCGCCCGGCCGGCTGCCCGTCGGTGCGCAGGCTGGCGAGCAGCTTGCGGTCGTCGCTGCCGGCGACCGCTGCCTTGCCGGCATATTCGACCCGCACCCGCGCGGTGCCGCGCCGGTGGAAGCCCAGGGCCTCGGCCGCCTCTTCGGAGACGTCCATGACGCGGCCGGCATGGTAGGGGCCCCGGTCGTTGACCCGCACGATCATCGAGGCGCCGTTGTCGAGGTTGGTCACCCTTGCGTAGCTCGGCAGCGGCAGGGTCGGGTGGGCGGCCGCGATCGAGTGGCGGTCGAACACCTCGCCGTTGGCGGTCATGCGCCCGTGGAAGGCCGAGCCGTACCAGGAGGCCAGGCCCTCCCGCACGTAGCCGCGGGGATCCTCCTTGGGCACGTAGGTCTGGCCGGCCACCACGTAGGGCTTGCCGGTGTAGCGGCGCCCGCCGCCCTTCGGGATCACGTCGCCCTCGTTGTAGAGGCGCGGGCTCGCCTTGACCCCGTATTTCGGGTCGATGCCGTTGCCGGAGCTGAGCTTCTGCTGCTGGGGATTGGTGGCGCAGTTGGCCGTCGCCAGGGCCACGCCCGAAACGGCCAGGAGCCGCAGGGCGAGGCGCGCAGGCCGGGGAAGGGTCGTGCGCACCATATCGGGGTTCACCAAACGCGACGCGGGACAGCGGCCCGGAAACGAGCCGGCACCGGCCGCGCCCCTGGGCTCAGCCGGTCCACCCAGAATTGTAGCGGTCCCGTAAAGGAAGCCTGAACGCTGTCGGCTGTCGCGGTTCAGGAGTTGCAGCCGAGCCGCTCTTGGACTTCGCGCGGCACATCAGAATATTCAAGCAAGCATTTGACAGATCGAAGGTTTAGGTTTTGGACAAGCAGGGCCGAGGGCTTGCGCGGCGTTCGCATTGAGCTGTCCGTAAGTATCGTCGCCAGCGGAGCCGGTCGGTCGAGACCGCGCAGGACCGGCCTGATGGCTCGGGCGCATCCATCGCCCGGGCGGCTGCCTAAGGGACGGCGCGGAAGCGGTGAGACGGGTGACGGATTCCGGATGTCCAAGGACGCGTCGGCATCCACCCCGTCATCCCGGGGCTTCGCTGCGCGACCCTGGGATGACGGGGTGTTGTCAGAGCTGCCTTTGCAAACTCCCTGAACGGGTCGCGTCCGGGACCCTGTGCGGGGGCAGGGTCGAGCCGCGCCGGGTTCAGCGCGGCGGGGTGTCGGTCAGCTGCGCGATGGAGCGGGCGCCGCGCTGCTTGAACAGCAGGTCCAGCCCCTCCAGCATCAGGGCGTGCATCTTGGTCCGCTCGGCATAGGCGAGGTCCCGGAGCTGGTCGTAGACCGGCGGCTCCAGGTAGACCGACATCTGCCGGGCGCGCTGCTTCAGCGTCGCGGCGGGCTTCGCCGCCGGGGGCGCCAGCGCCAGGGTCACGATCTCGGCGCCCTGCGGCCGGGCCGCGTGCCGGTCCGGCGGGTTCGCCGAGGCGACGATCGCCGCGAGGCTGAGCTTAGGCGGCTTGGACATGGCGGCCCGTCCTCAGCGACTGCGTGCGGCGCTCGATCCAGGACCAGAGCCGGCGGACCTCTCCGGCGGCCTGGCCCTTGGGGTTGAACTCGGTGACGCCCTGGCCGAGGCCGATCGCGTCCTGGTGGTCGGTGCGGGCGACGATGTTCACGTCCGGCAGGATGCCGAGCACCGCCAGCCCGTCGGCCGCGTCCCGGACCCGGTAGGAGCGGGGCGGGGTCTGGTTCAGCACGAAGGCGAACTTCTTCTCCAGCCGGTAGACCGCCGCCAGCGTCGGCTTGAACGCCCGCAGGTCGGCCGGCGTCGGCCGGCACGGGATGATGCACAGGTCCGCCGCGCGGATGGCCGAGAGCGTGCCGGTGGAATCGACCCCCGGCGTATCGATGAACACGTAGTCGTAGGCCGAGTCGCGCAGGCGCTCCATTACGGCGTCGATCTGCGTCGCGTCGATCTGGGCGACCTCGGGACCGTCGGCGGTGCGGTGGTCGAGCCAATCCGAGATCGTGGCCTGGCGATCCATCTCCAGGATGCAGACCGTGTGGCCAGCCTCGCGGGCGGCGACCGCCAAAGAGATGCACAGCGTGCTCTTGCCGCTGCCGCCCTTCTGCGTGACGAAGGTGATGGCTTTCATCCTGGGCATCCTCCAGAAGGCCCCGCGCATCCGCCGGAAGCGCCGGCATTCACGAATGCCGCGCCCTCGTCGGGCAACCTCAGGTGCGCAATCACGGGCTGCCGCGATCCTGTGACCCAAGGATGTCGAGCGGCACGGTGCGTCCGACATGGTTAATGAGCCGTTAAGATCCCCTGCCGCCAGCATGCGACCGGACCGGCCAGGTTGTCGGGCTGTCCGACGCAATCTAAACCTCAGGTTAATATCTATGCTGTCTGCTTCCTGAACGGCCTTTTCAGCCGCTGTAGGATGCCGTAGCGTCTAGGTCGCCAGCGCCGGAGCTGCGATGGATTTTATTACCTCAGGTTTAGCGGCGTTCGAAATCCCGCCGAGGAATGGCATGGCCGACGCCCCGATCCCGCAATCCGTCCTGGACGCCTCCGGCGTGGTCGGGACGTGGGTCCACGATCATTGGGCTGATCGGCTGGCGCTCTCGGGCTCCTTGGCGGGTCTGCTCGGCCTCGACCCGGTGGCGGCCGCTACGGGGGTGTCCCTCGCGGCGTTCCTCGACCGCACCCATCCGGAGGACCGCATCCGGATCGAGAGCTACCTGCACGCGGTGTCGGAGTCCGGCGGCACCCTGGAGGCGGAGTTCCGCACCCGCGACACCCGCAGCGGCGTGCGTACCCTGCTGATGCGCGGCCGGATCGACCGCGACCCCTCGGGTCGCACGCTCCAGGGCCGCGGCATCGCCATCGACCGGACCGAGGTGCAGGCGGCCAACCTCATGCAGAGCGAGCGGGTGGTGAACCGGATGGCCGAGCACGTCATCGCCCTGCGCGACCTCGCCCACGTCCTGCAGCGGCCGGCGCTGGTCGAGCGGATCGAGCGCCTGATGATCGAGATCGGCTTCGAACTCGCCCGGTTCCTGCCGGAGCCCGAGGACGAGCCGCGCCACTGAGGGCGGCGTCCCGAATTGCGGGTTCCGGCTTTCGGCCGGAGACGATGCCCGATCCGAGCCCCCGCGCATCCGCGACGTGCGATTGATCGCGCCCACGCCCCCAAGCTACGGTCCCGGCAAGACTTTGCCGGGAGGATTCCGATGGCTCGCGACACGATCTACGACCACGATCTCGACCGTGTGCCGGCCAACCACCAGCCGCTGACCCCCCTGCTCTATCTCGACCGGGCGGCGCGGGTGTTTCCCGACCAGGTCGCGGTGGTCCACGGCCCGCTGCGGCGTTCGTACCGGGACCTCTACGCCCGCGCCCGGCGCCTGGCCTCGGCGCTGGCGCGGCGCGGGCTCGGCCGCGGCGATACCGTGGCGGCCTTCCTGGCCAACACCCCCGAGATGGTCGAGTGCCATTACGGCGTGCCGATGACCGGGGCGGTGCTCAACACCCTCAACACCCGCCTCGACGCCGCCGCGATCCGGTTCTGCCTGGAGCACGGCGAGGCCAAGGTGCTGATCACCGACCGCGAGTTCTCGAAGACCGCCGCGGCGGCCCTCGAGGGCCTGGCGACGAAACCGTTCGTCATCGACGTCGACGACCCGGACTACGACGGCCCCGGCGCACGCCTCGGCGAGACCGACTACGAGGCGTTCCTGGAGGGCGGGGACCCGGAGCACGAGTGGGCGTTGCCCGACGACGAGTGGGACGCGATCACGCTGAACTACACCTCGGGCACCACCGGCGACCCGAAGGGCGTGGTCTACCACCACCGGGGCGCGGCGCTGCTGGCGCTCGGCAACGTCATCACCGGGGGGCTCGGGCAGCACCCGGTCTATCTCTGGACGCTGCCGATGTTCCACTGCAACGGCTGGTGCTTCCCCTGGACCCTGTCGATCGTGGCCGGCACCCATGTCTGCCTGCGCCAGGTCCGCGCGGAGGCGATGTACCGGCTGATGGCCGAGCACGGGGTCACGCATCTCTGCGGCGCGCCGATCGTGATGCAGATGCTGATCAACGCCCCCGATGCCGAGCGCCGGGACCTGTCCCGGCGGGTGGCGTTCTTCACCGCCGCCGCACCGCCGCCCGAGGCGATCCTGGCCGGCATGTCGGAGGCCGGGTTCGACGTGACCCACCTGTACGGCCTGACCGAGAGCTACGGCCCCGCCGTGGTCAACGCCTGGAACGCGGATTGGGACGCGCTCGCGGCCGACCAGCGGGCGGCCAAGAAGGCCCGCCAGGGCGTGCGCTACCCGGTCCTGGAGGCGCTCGACGTGCGCGACCCGGACACGCTGGTGCCGGTGCCCGCAGACGGCACGACGATCGGCGAGGTGATGATGCGCGGCAACGTGGTGATGCGCGGCTACCTCAAGAACCCGGCGGCCACGCAGGCCGCCTTCAAGGGCGGCTGGTTCCGCACCGGCGACCTCGGGGTGAAGCACCCGGACGGCTACATCCAGCTCAAGGACCGCTCGAAGGACATCATCATCTCGGGCGGCGAGAACATCTCGTCGATCGAGGTGGAGGACGCGCTGTTCAAGCATCCGGCGGTGTCGGCCGCCGCGGTGGTGGCCAAGCCCGACGCGAAATGGGGCGAGACGCCCTGCGCCTTCGTGGAGCTGAAGCCGGGCGCCTCGCCCAGCGCCGACGAACTGATCCAGTGGTGCCGCGGGCGGCTGGCCGCCTACAAGCTGCCCCGTCACGTGATCTTCGGCGAGCTGCCGAAGACCTCCACGGGCAAGGTCCAGAAATTCATCCTGCGCGAGCGAGCCCGCCAGGACGAGGCCTGAGAACTCCGTATCAGGCCTGCGGGGGCTGCCGAGGCTCCGCGCGGGCCGGGACGCGCACGGGTTTGGCGGCTCGCAGATCGGACGCGACCTGGGCGATGAAGGCCTGGATCGACACGAGGCTGAACAGGGCGATCGAGGCGACCAGGGCTGCGGAAACCAGGATCTTGGCGGTAGCGGGGTCCACGGCGTGACGTCCTCAACTCGTCTCGCCGCGGGCTGCCCGGGCGAGGGGCGCCGATCCCGGCGCCTGCGATGACAGGAAGGTGGGCGCGCGGGCGGGGTTTCACCAGCGTTGCCGTGGTGGACCTGGCATGCGTGTGGGTTCGGGCTCTCGGGCCCGGGGCCGGCTCCTGCGTCAACCGGAGGTGCTGGCCGTACGCCCCGATTCCCGCAATAAGCCCGCGCGATGCGACGCGCATCCGGGGAGAGACGTATGGCCGGTAACGGGATCGCAGCAGGGATCGCGGGCGGCATTCTGGGCGCGCTGCTGGCCGTTCAGGGCGCGATCCTGGCCGCGCTGCCGGTGCGGGCCGAGGAGCCCGCCGCCGAGCCGGTCACCCGGGCGAGCTATTTCTATATCGGCGGGCGGTATCAGAAGCTCGGCGACAAGACCGTGATGGTCGGCCAGATGTTCGTGCAGGCGCGCGCGCCGGCCAAGATCACCCAGCCCTACCCGGTGGTGATGGTCCACGGGCTCGCCCAGACCGGCGTGAACTTCCTCGCCACCGCGGACGGCCGGCCGGGCTGGGTGCAGCGCTTCGTCGAGAAGGGCTATCAGGTCTACGTGGTCGATCAGGTCGGACGCGGGCGCTCGGGCACCAACCCGGAGGTCTACGGCCCCTACGACCGGCTCGGCACCCGCACCCTCGAGAAGACCTACACGGCGCCGGAGGTCTACGACCTGTTCCCGCAGGCCAAGCTCCACACGCAATGGCCGGGCGGCACCGGCGTGCAGGGCAATGCCGGGTTCGACCAGTTCTTCGCCAGTCAGGTCCCGTTCCTGGCCAACAGCCAGCAGACCGAGGAACTCGTCGCCCCGGCCCTGGTGGCGCTCCTGGAGAAGGTCGGGCCGGCGATCCTGCTCACCCACGGCCAGGGCGCCCTGTTCGGCTGGGCGGCCTCGGATGCGCGGCCCGACCTGGTGAAGGCCCATGTCACCGTGGAGCCGAACGGGCCGCCCTTCTTCGACGTGCAGTTCCGCGGCGGCAAGGAGTTCTGGGAGAAGTCCGGGGACGGCCGCGCCCGCGCCTACGGGTTGACCCGCATGCCCCTGACCTTCGACCCGCCGGTCAAGGCGCCGGAGGATCTGATCGTGGCGCAGCAGGCGAAAGGATCCGATGCCAAGGCGGCGGAGGGCCAGATCCGCTGCTGGCTGCAGGCCGAGCCGGCCCGGACCCTGCCGAACCTCGCCAAGGTGCCGGCCGCAGTGGTGACCGCCGAGGCCTCGTTCCACGCCACCTACGATGCCTGCACGGTCGCGTTCCTGGCCCAGGCCGGCGCCAAGCCCGACGCGATCCGGCTGGCCGAGCGCGGTCTGCACGGCAACGGCCACATGGTGATGCTGGAGACCAACAGCGACGCCGTGGCGGATGCCGTGGCGGCCTGGATCACGGGCCGCGTGAAGTAGCGCCTCGGGACCGGGCGCCGCGGTCCGTCCCGCTGCGTCCACAGGCATTTCCGCCGCGTCGTTCGCGACAGCGCCCTCCCCGCTGTGGCGGCCCGTCCATCGCTGCGTGTTGAAACCGCAACAGCGCTCGCCTTCCGCGCGCGACCCGCTTGCAGCCGAGCCTGGCGGCCCGTACTGCAAGTAGCAGAAACATCAATAATAACAGCAGTTTATCACAATTCTAAAGAGCGGGGCAGCCCCGCCGGGCCCCGTCCCGGCGCATGCGGGCGGCTGCCCGGAGCGTCGTGCAGGGCCCAGTCAGATGCGAGTCGTTCACCCCCATCCCCGCGCCCGGCGCCCCCGCCGCGCCGGCGCCTTCCTGGCCGGCGCCTACCTCGCCGTGCTGGCGCAGGTCGTCCCGGCCCTATCCCAGGACGCGACGCCGCCGCGTCGCGGCATCGCCAATCCCCCCGCCGGGGGCAGCGTGCAGCTCGACGAGATCAGCGTCGAGAGCCGTGGGGGCGGCCCCGTCCAGGCGGGGCGTTCCAGCACGGCCTCGCGCAGCGTGGAGAGCCCGACCGGCCCGATCGACGGGTTCGTGGCGAAGCGCTCGAACACCGCGACGAAGACCAACACCCCGCTGATCGAGGCGCCGCAATCGATCACCGTGATCGGGCGCCAGCAGCTCGACGCCCAGAACGCCCAGACCCTGACCCAGGCCACCCAGTACGTCGCGGGCGCCTATGGCGGCGTGTTCGGCGCGGATTCGCGCATCGACTACCTCACCCTGCGCGGCTTCGTGGTGAGTGATTTCGGCATCTACCGGGACGGGCTGCAGCAGCTGAACTACGGCTTCGGCTACTTCAAGACCAACACGTTCGGGCTCGAGCGCATCGAGGTGCTGCGCGGCCCGGCGGCGGTCCTGTTCGGGGCCGGCAGCCCCGGCGGCATCGTCAACCAGGTGACCAAGCGCCCGACGCTCGACCCGTTCGGCTATGCCGAGGTCGGCGGCGGCTCGTTCGGCCAGAAATACGCCGCCTTCGACTTCGGCGGCCCGGCCGACCGGGAGGGCCACTGGTTCTACCGGCTGACCGGCTACGGCCGCCAGGGCGGGACGCAGGTCGAGGGGGCCCCGGACGACAGCTTCTACATCGCGCCGGCCGTCACCTATAAGCCGGACGGGGCGACGCGCTTCACCTTCCTGTCGAGTTTCCAGCACGACAACACCGCGGTGACGTCGAACTTCCTGCCGTATCTCGGGACCGTGCGGCCCAACGCCTCCGGGTTGCGCATCCCGCGCTCGCTGAACGTCGGCGATGCCGGCTTCAACACCTTCCAGCGCGACCAGGCCTTCCTAGGCTACGAGTTCGAGCACGACTTCAACGAGACGTGGACCTTCCGGCAGAACCTCCGGTACTCGTTCCTGAAGAGCTTCCAGAACTCGGATATTGGCCAGCTCGGTTACAGCAACCCGGCCCAGACGCTGCTCGCGCGCTACCAGTTCCGCGACAGCGCCAAGGTCAACCTGTTCCAGGTCGACAACCAGGCCGAGGCGCGGTTCTTCGACGGATACTTCCGTCACGACCTGCTTATGGGCCTGGACTACAAGGATTACCGCCTGAACGACAACCAGGCGTCGCTGTTCCCGGCGAGCGACCTGAACATCCTGGCCCCGGTCTACGGCCTGCCGACCGGGACGCCGTCGCCGTACCTGATCAACTCCGACGCGTTCAAGCAGCTCGGCCTCTACCTGCAGGACCAGATCAAGGTCACCGACCGGCTCACCCTGCTGGTCGGCGGCCGCCAGGATTTCGCCGACAACCGGGTGGTCGACAAGCTCACCAACGGCGCGGGCAACAACGGCCGCAGCGATAACGGCACCACCTACCGCACGGCGCTGATCTACAATTTCGACAATGGGCTCGCCCCCTATGTCAGCTACTCGACCTCGTTCCAGCCGCTGATCGGCACCGGCCTCAACAACCAGACCTTCAAGCCCGAGACCGGCAAGCAGGTGGAGGGCGGCGTCAAGTTCGAGCCCCCGGGCCAGGGCTACTTCGTCACCCTGGCGGGCTTCGACATCCACCGCCAGAACGTGCTGACCGCCAACCCCGCCAACCCGCTGTTCAACGCCCAGCTGGCCGAGGTGCGGTCCACCGGCTTCGAGGCCCAGCTGGTCGCGAACCTGTTCGACGGCCTCAACGTGGCGGCCTCGTACACGATCTACGGGCTGACCAACGAGCGGGGCGGCCCGGACCTGATCGGCAAGGTCCCGGTCAACATCCCGGAGAGCTTCGCCAACCTGTTCGTCGACTACACCATCCCGACCGGCGACCTGCGCGGCTTCGGCTTCGGCGGCGGCGTGCGCTATGTCGGCCGCTCCTTCGCGGACGTGGCCAACGCCTTCCGGGTGCCGGATTACGTGCTGTTCGACGCCCAGGTCCATTACGACTGGGAGCGCTGGCGCCTGCAGGTCAACGCGACGAACATCGGCGACCGCCGCTTCGTCTCGTCCTGCCAGACGACCACGTCCTGCTTCTACGGCGACGCAAGGCGGGTCCTGGCGAGCGTGAGCTACAAGTGGTGAGGCGCCCGCCGCGCGCGGCCTGAGCCACGCGCGGCGATCCAGACCGGGAGCGGCCGATGCCCCGGGCTCAGCGGTCGTGGCGGCGCATCATGTGGCCGCGATGGTGCCGGCGCATCATGTGATGGCGGCTGCGCATCACGCCGCGGGAAGACATCCGGGCGCCGCGGTGCATGCCGCCGAAATTTCCGTTGCCGGTGGCGGCGGCGTTCCGGTCGAGGCCGTCGCCCGGGGCGGCGAGGCTCGGGCTGGCGGCGCCCAGGACAAGGCCGAGCGCGAGCGTCGCGCCGAGGAGGATCTTGTTCATCGGTTCCGGTCCCTTCGCGACCCTGCGCCGCGCCGACCGAACGGATCAGTGATGCGCAGGTTCCGGGCCCTCAGGCGGACGGACCCTCCACGATCGCGAACAGGGCGGGCTGCACGGCCTTGGCGTCCGGCACCGGGACCGCCCGGATGCTCGGCGGCAGCGGCCCCCCGAGCAGATCCAGAAAATCCCCCGAGGCGGCGATCTGGAGTTCGGCGGCCTTGGCCCGGGCCTCGAGACGCGACAGGGCGTTCATGGCGGGGCCCAGCACGGTGTACTCGGCCCGCACCCCGTCGTCGAACACCCCGACCAGGAGGTCGCCGGCGTGCAGGGCGACCACCACCCGGAGGGTGAACAGCCCCGCCTCGGCCCGGGCCTCGTTGAGGGTGGCGATCCGGTCCTGGAGCGACAGGGCGCAGGCCAGCGCCGCCCGGGCCTGCGCCCGCGGGCGGCCGACCACGAACTGCACCAGCACGGCATCGCCGACATACTTGTCCACCAGGCCGCCCTGCTCGGCCACCGCGGCCTGGGCGGCCGCCCGGACGGCGAGCAGGGCGGTCACCATCGCCTCGGGCGGATGCTCCCGGCTCAAGCTGGAGAAGCCGCGGATGTCGAGCACCATCAGGCAGGCATGGCGCCGGTGGATGCCCATGGCGGCGTTGGCGTCCTCGGCGGCGAGGTCGAGGGCGACCGTGTCGGGCACGAAGCGCGCGAGCTGGGCGCGCTCGTGCTCCATGCGCAGGGCCCGGGTGACCGCTTCGCGCAGGCGGGTCATGCCGTCCACCACGAGCAGCCCGGCCGCCACGAAGGTGGCGAGCCCGGTGACCTGCGCGGTCGGGAAGGAATCCGGCCCCGGGAACAGGCCGGGATAGGCCAGCCCGACCAGGAAGGCCGCGCTCCAGCACGCCGTCACCACCCCGCAGAACAGCAGGGTCTGGGCGACCCGCATGCTCAGGCCGGTCTGGAGCAGGAGCAGGAAGGCCGGCAGGCGGCTCACCGCGTCGGCGCCGAGGCCGGCCCCGCCGCCGGCCAGCATGTGCTCGATGATCACGTAGACGGCGAGCCCGGCATTGAGCAGCGTCCCGGCCCAGCTGTAGGCCGCCGCGGCGGGGCCGCCGCCCCGCTCCCCGAGCCCGAACCAGATCGTGCCGACGCCGTAGAGGCCGAGGATGAACCAGTGGCTGAAGGCGTGCAGCGAGCCGTCATAGGCCTGCGCCGCCATCAGCAGCACCAGCACGATCACGATCCGCAGCCCGAGCAGTCGCAGGCCGCCGCCCGCCTGCATGGCGCGCAGGACCGCGGCGTCGTCCTGGGCCGCCTCCGCCTTGCGCGCGGAGAGGTCCCGGGCGGGCCTGGGGGCGCGGAGCGGCTGGGTCCGGGCGCCGCCCGTGGCCATCACGCGCCCCGGTCGAGGCGCCGGGCCGCGCTGAAGCGGTTGAGGAAGCGCGGCTCCTTCTCGGGGGCGATCCGGATCGCGAGGTGCACGGTGCCGTCGGCCTCCGCGCGTCGGTCCAGGATCTCGGCGTTCTCGTAGAGCCAGTTGAGCGCCGCCCCGTCCTCGGGGGGCAGCGACACCGCGAAGCTCGTCCGGTGGCGGCCGATCCGCGCCTCGATCCGGGCGGTGAGCGCGGCGAGCCCCTCCCCGGTCAGCGCCGAGACCAGTACCGGCGCGTCGCTGTCACGGTCGTTGCGGGCCTTGGCCTGGCCGCTGAGGTTCATCAGCCGGGTGCGCTCGTCGTCGTCGAGGAGGTCGGACTTGTTCCAGACCTCGATGATCCGCTCGGCCGTGGTCTCGATGCCGAGTTCGCGCAGCACATCGCCGACATCCTCGGCCTGGGCCTCGGAATCGACGTGGCTGACGTCGCGCACGTGCAGCAGCACGTCGGCCTCGATCGCGTCCTCCAGGGTCGCCCGGAACGCCGCGATCAAGGCGGTCGGCAGGTCGGAGATGAAGCCCACCGTGTCGGACAAGATGACGTTTTCGCCGTGCGGCAGCTTGGTCGCCCGCGCGGTGGGGTCGAGGGTGGCGAACAGCATGTCCTTGGCGGTGACCTCGGCGCTGGTCAGGGTGTTGAACAAGCTCGATTTTCCGGCATTGGTGTAGCCCACCAGCGCGACGATCGGGTACGGCACCCGGGCCCGGCTTTGCCGGTGCAGGCCGCGGGTCCGCACCACCGCGTCGAGGTCGCGCTCGATCCGGGTCATGCGCTCCTGGATCATGCGCCGGTCGGCCTCGATCTGGGTCTCGCCGGGGCCGCCCAGGAAGCCGAAGCCGCCGCGCTGGCGCTCCAGGTGGGTCCAGGAGCGCACGAGGCGGGACTTCTGGTAGGCGAGGTGGGCGTGCTCGACCTGGAGCGTGCCCTCGCGGGTCGAGGCGCGCCGGCCGAAGATCTCGAGGATCAGGCCGGTGCGGTCGATGACCTTGGCGCCCCAGGCCTTCTCAAGGTTGCGCTGCTGCACCGGCGAGAGCGCGCAATCCATCACCACGAGGCCGATCTCGCGGGCGCGGATCATCCCGGCGATCTCCTCGACCCGGCCCTTGCCGAGATAGGTCGAGGGGCGGATGCGCGGCAGGCTGATCGCGACGCTCTCGACCACGTCGAGCTCGATGGCTGCGGCGAGTCCGGTCGCCTCGTCGAGGCGCGCCTCCACCGAGCGGGTCGGCTGGGCGGGCCCGTGGCCCGGTCCTCCGGGCCCGGGGGCACCGCGGGCCAGATAGGGCCCGATCACCAGGGTGTGGGTCGCCGCGGCGATCTCGCCCTCGGGCGCGGCCTGTGCCTGGAGCCGGGCCTCGCCGGACGTCAGCGTCTCGCTCATGCAACCTTTAACGCCGCCCGCGCGCCGGCAGCTTCGTTCGAGAACTCGGATTGTTTCGACATGGGGATTCGGCGGGGCCGGGCCAAGATGCCGGGAGTCAGGAGGTTGGGATTGGGGAGATCCGAATCCGGCAGCCAGCTGGATTCGGCCTATCCCACCCGCGCCCTCATCCTGAGGCGCCGGAGCGCAGCGGAGGCCTCGAAGGAGCCCTCCAGCTGGCCGCGCGATCCCTTGAGGCCTCCTTCGAGGCGGCTCCGCCGCACCTCAGGATGAGGGGAGAGTGCGGGATCGTCCTGGGATTCGCCGCTGCCCGTGCGGCGAGGCGGCCCGCTGCCGGCATCGCGGCCCCGGAGAAAGCGAACCGATCGCCCTTCCCCCCAAAAAAATCACGCCTTCTCGGCGGTCTCGTCCGGCTCGAACAGCTGCACCGGGTGGCCGGGCATGATCGTGGAGATCGCGTGCTTGTACACGAGCTGCGAATGGCCGTCCCGGCGCAGCAGCACGCAGAAATTGTCGAACCAGGTGACCACGCCCTGGAGCTTGACGCCGTTGACGAGGAAGATGGTCAGCGGGATCTTGTTCTTGCGGACATGATTGAGGAACGTGTCCTGAAGGTTTTGTGCGCGTTCGCCCGCCATCTTATTTGCCTTTTCGTTATCCCGGCGCGAAGGGCTCGGGTTGGGTACGCGACGTCGGAATCTGTCACGTGGTTGGGGCCGTCACGTGCGGGATCGTCCGATCATCCCGCACGGACCGAGTCTACAGCATGACGGCGTGAAAGCCCGGGGGCAAGCAAGCCCCGTTCCGCCCGATCCGTGACGGATCGGCGTCAGTTTCAAGGGTCGTCCCCCGTCTGCGCCCCCCTCGCGCCCCGGCGTGCTACGGGCCGATGCCCAGGGACTTCAGCTTGCGGTGAAGCGCCGAGCGTTCCATGCCGATGAACTCGGCGGTGCGCGAGATGTTGCCCGAGAACCGCGCGATCTGCGCCACGAGATACTCGCGCTCGAAGATCTCGCGCGCCTCGCGCAGCGCCAGGCTCATCAGCTTCTCGCCGCCGGCGCCCCCCGGGGTGGTCGGCACCAGGGCGCCGATCTCGGAGGGCAGCATCTCCGAGGTGACCTCTTGGTCCGGGTCGGCCTGGGTCAGGATCATCAGCCGCTCGACGTTGTTCTTGAGCTGGCGGACGTTGCCCGGCCAGTTGTGCGACTGGAGCACCGCCATCGCGTCCTCGGCGATCACACGCTTGGGCAGGCCGGTCTGGGACGAGATATTGTCCATGAAGAACTGGATCAGCTCGGGCACGTCCTCCCGGCGCTCCGACAGGGCCGGCACCCGCACCGGCACCACCGAGAGCCGGTGGAACAGGTCCTCGCGGAAGCGGCCCGCGGCGATCTCTTCGGCGAGATCCCGCGACGAGGACGAGATGATCCGGACATCCACGTGGACCCGGGTGGTGCCGCCGACGCGCTGGAAGTTCTGATCGACCAGGACGCGCAGGATCCGGTTCTGGCTCTCGCGCGGCATGTCGGCGACCTCGTCGAGGTAGAGGGTGCCGCCATGGGCCTCCTCCAGGGCGCCGACCCGCCGGCCGGACTCGCCCTCGACCCCGAACAGCTCCGCCTCCATGGTCTCGGGCAGGATCGCGGCCGCGTTGAGCAGCACGAACGGGCCGTTCGACCGCGCCGAGGCCTTGTGCAGGCTGCGCGCCGCGAGCTCCTTGCCGGAGCCCAGCGCCCCGGTGATCATCACCCGGGCGTTGGTCGGCGCGACCCGGTCGATGGTCTGGCGGAGCTGGTTGATCGCCAGCGAGCCGCCGACGATGCGGTTCGGGTTGCCGGAGCGCGCCGTCAGGTCGCGGACCTCGCGCCGGAGCCGGGAGGCTTCCAGCGCCCGCTCGGCCACCAGGATCAGCCGGTCGGCCTTGAACGGCTTCTCGATGAAGTCGTAGGCCCCCGCCTTGATGGCCGAGACCGCGGTCTCGATGTTGCCGTGGCCCGAGATCATCACCACCGGCAGGTCGGGGTTGGCGGCCTTGATCAGGTCGAGCACCTGCAGGCCGTCGAGGCGCGAGCCCTGCAGCCAGATGTCCAGGAACACCAGGTGCGGCCGGCGCGCCTCGATGGCGGCCAGCGCCTCGTCGGAGCCGCCGGCCGTGCGGCAGCGGTGGCCCTCGTCGTCGAGGATGCCCGCCACGAGGTCGCGGATGTCGGCCTCGTCGTCGACAATCAGGATATCGGCGCTCATGCGTGCATCTCCGCGATCCGGGGGGCCGTCGATGCGGCGCCCTTCTCCTCTGTCGTGACGGGGCTGGTCTCGGGGCCGGACGGCTCGGGCCCGTGCTCGCGCGGAACCCGCATCTGCACCTGCCCGCCACGGCCGGCGGGGTTGTCGTTCAGCGCGATCCCGCCGCCGTGCTCCTCAAGCACCTTGCTGACGATAGCAAGTCCCAGCCCGGTGCCACCGTCGCGTGTGGTCATGTAGGGCTCGAGCAGCCGTTGGCGCCCCTCCACCGGAAAACCCTTGCCGTTGTCGGTCACCGTGATGACCGCGAAGCCGTCCTCGACCGCGAGACCGAGCGCGATCTTGCCCTTGCCGAGTTCGTCCGCCGGCACCTCGGCCACCGCCTCAACGGCGTTCTTCAGGATGTTGGTGATCACCTGGCTGAGCAGCCGGATGTCGAAGGCCGCCACGATCTTCTCCGCGCTGCCCGCCCCCCCTTGAGCCGAGAACGCGAAGTCGATGTCCGGGTGCGCCACGCGCATCATGAACAGGTTCTGCTTGGCGATCTCGGTGAGGTCGTTCGGCGCGATGGCCGGCTTCGGCATCCGCGCGAAGGCCGAGAACTCGTCGACCATGCGCTTGATCTCGTCCACCTGGCGCACGATCGTGGCGGTGCACTGGTCGAACACCTCCTTGTCGGCGGTGATGACCTTGCCGTACTTGCGCCGGATGCGCTCGGCGGAGAGCTGGATCGGGGTCAGGGGGTTCTTGATCTCGTGGGCGATGCGGCGGGCGACGTCGCCCCAGGCGGAGCTGCGCTGCGCCTGGACGAGGTCGGTGATGTCGTCAAGGGTCACCACCGAGCCGCGCGACGTCCCCTGGGCCTGCTCGCTCGTGACCCGCACGGTCACGGTGCGCTCGCCCCGGGACCGGGTGAGCTGGAGCTGCTGCTGCTGGAGGGCGCGCGGCCGGCTCTCGCTCTCGGCGAGCACGGGGGCGAGTTCCGGCACCGCCCGGGCCAGGGGCTGGCCGATCAGGGCCTCGCTCTCCAGGTCGAGCATCCGCTCGGCGGCCGGGTTGGCGATGGTGACGAAGCCCGCCGCGTCGAGGCCGATCACCCCGGGCGAGACCCCCGACAGCACGGCCTCCGTGAACCGGCGGCGGGTGTCGATCAGGTCGTTGGCGGCGATCAGCCCGGTGTGCTGGCGGCGCAGCTCCTGCGTCATCTTGTTGAAGCTCTCGCCGAGATGGGCCAGGTCGCCGCTGGTCTTCTTGGTCGGCACCTGGGCGTAGAAGTTGCCGGACGCGACCTGGTCGGCGGCGTTGATCAGCCGCCGGATCGGCGCCACGAACCGGTTGGCGAAGTTCATGCCGAACCACACCGCCGACAAGAGCGCGATCAGGGCGATCAGCAGGAACACCGACGCGAAGGTGATCTGGATCGAGCGCCGGAGCGAATCGTAGGTCAGATACTCGGCTGCCGCCGCCCGCGAGACGCCCGGGAAGTCGATGGCGAGCTGGCTGACTTCCCGCTGCACCATCAGCACCGCGTCGTCGTAGGCCGGCATCCGCAGCAGCGCGGCGAAGACGCGGCCCTCCGAGGGCAGCAGGCAGATCGGGTCGGTGGAGGTCGCCGCCTCCTCGAAGGCCGCCGCCGAGGGGAGCCGCACCTGCTTGAGCACGTCGATCTTGGCCCGGGCCACCACGTCGGTAGGTCCGCGCATGATCTGCGCCACCGGCAGGCCGAGATTGGTCGCCCGCGTGGTCAAAAAGTTCTCGAACCAGGCCCGGTCCCGGTCGAAGTTCGGGCGCGCCCGGGTCAGGTCGTCCACCAGGATGCGGATTTCCCGGGCGAGCGACTGGCACTGGTTCTCCTGGTAGGCGTCGGCCACCTCGACGGATTTCAGCACCACGTCCCGGACCCGGTCGGTGAAGCCGAGCGACAGGCCCCGGTCGATGGTCACCGACGCCACCACGGCCAGCAGCACGGTGGGCAGGATCGCGATCAGCGAGAACAGGCCGACGATGCGCGAGTGCAGCCGGGCCACCGCGGCGTTGGCCTTGCGGGCGTGCAGGAAGACCCGCGCCTCCCAGGCGATCACGAAGACCAGCCCGAGCACCAGGACGGCGTTGATGCCGAGCAGCGTGACGCCGTAGGCCGGCGTCGGCGTCACCCGGATCACCCCGGCCAGGATCAGGAAGGTCGCCAGCGCCGAGATCAGCGCGGTCACCACCACGGCGGCGCCGATCCAGCCCGGCCCGCGCGGCCCGGGCTTCAGCGAGTCCGCGAGCGGCGTGCTCGGCTCCTGGGGCGTTTCTGCTTGAGCGGGTTCTTCGGCCGCCTGGCTTGTCCCCTCGCCCACCGGCTCGGCAGGCGGCTGGACACCCCCCTCGGGGTCCGGCGCAGGGCCTTCCACAGGCGGTGAGCGTCGCAGAAACGGCATGACTGGTGCAGGGCCACAACAGTGTGGCGGAATTAATACGAATCGCGGCACCCCGGAGGCGGCGGGTGATCCATTCCGCCGCAGGGGCCGACGTCGGCGCAGCGCCAACGGTGCTTCGGTTTGAGCGTTTCCGAGTGTCAGCTTACATTGGGCTGCACGAAAAGTTCTGCGGGGGTTTGAGGAATGAGCGACGGGTTTCTGTCCGCTGCGATCATAACCCCGCTGATGCTCGCGGCGACCGCCGGCTTCGTCTACTGGTTCACGAGCCGGCAGGATCGGCGCGACGCGTCGGAGCGCGAGCGCTAGGATTTCGGCACCGCCCTCAAGGCAGGTGCTTCATATCAGCGCATCGAGGTCAAACCTCGGTCGGACGAGACTGGTTTTCGAGCCGTCGCGACCGTGACGACCCCGCTCATCCCTTGACCCCACCGGCACGGCCCCGTACCC
>NZ_VRVG01000011.1:0-76271 GCF_008040085.1 Methylobacterium sp. WL7
CCCCTCCCCTGCCCCGGCGCCCCAAACCTCTTAGAAGGAGCTGGCTGGCCGTCCGCGCTGTGAGCGCGCGACGCCTCAATCTGGACATGCTACGCTCCGAAATGAGCGGCCCGTACATGAATGGTGTGGGCGGCATGGCGATCGGCCCGGCCGTGGATCATCAGGCTGGCGGGAGGCCTATGCGCCGTCGTCTATCCGGGGCCTTCGAGTGAAGCGCGAGCGACTCAAGATCGGCGACGTGGCCGCCCTCGCCCCGGGCGTCGGGCGCGGCGTCCAGGCCCCCCTCGATCTCCTCGGTGCCGACGCGACCCAGATCGACCGGCGCGCGGTCAATCTGCGCTGGCTCTGCGCCAGCACGCTGACCGGCCTCACCGGTGCCGGCCTGATCGCCGCCGCCCTGCACGTATCCCTCCAGGGTGACGTCTCCTTCGCGGCGATCCCCGAGAAGGCCACCATCATGGCGCGCCCGCAGCCGAGCGAGAGCGGCGCCAACATCGCCCGCAAGGGTGACCGGCTGGTGCGCAACCTGATGATCGCCTCTGCCAAGCAGAGTTTCCGCGCGCCCGTGACCGTCCGACTGGGGGACCGCGAGATCATCAAGGCCAAGGCCTTCGTACGGATCACCGCCCCCCTGTCGATGACCACGGGCGTCTATGCTGGCGACCTGCCGCGGTTCGACCCGATGAAGTTCGTCTCCGACGAGCCCCTGGAGCGCGCGCCCGATGCCGCCGCAGACGCGCCGGGCGCCGAGGTGACGGTGGTCAAGCGCGACCTCGCCGACGCGGCCATCGATCCGAACGCGCCGGCGCTCACCGACGACGACGTCACCGCACAGGTCGAGGAGGAGCGCCGCATCGCCGCCGAGGCCGGGCGCCGGGCCGCCATCCCGATCGCCCCGCAGATCCTGCTGTCGCGTACGCTCCAGCAGGGCGCCGGCGGCGACGCCGAGGGTGCCGCCGCCAAGGACGCCAACCCGTTCAAGGCGATCGAGGTGCTGGTCGTCCCCGAGAACGTCACCAAGGTCGCGAAGGTCGAGCTCAAACCGAACGAGGCGCCGCTCGTGGAGGAGCGCGACGTCGCGTTCAAGCGGGGCGACACCCTCGAGACCCTCCTGAAGGCCACCGGCATGGCCGGCGACGAGCAGATCCGCGCGATCGTCGCCGCGCTGGGGGGCAAGACCCGCACCGCCGCCCTCACCGAGGGGCAGCAGATGCGCGTGCAGGTCGCCCCCGGCCCACGTCCCGGCGACCCCCGCCAGGTCACCCGTGTGGTGCTGTACGGCGAGAGCGGCATCGAGGGCATCGCCGCCCTCAACGACCGCAACGCCTTCGTGTCGGTGACACCCCCGACCGAGGACGCCCCCTCCGCCAAGTCGCAGCCGCAGGCCGAGGCCGGCGAGGACGAAGACGAGGATTCGGGCTCTGGGCCGCGGCTGTATCAGAGCCTCTACGAGACGGCCGCGCGCCACGACCTGCCGCGCGCCACGGTCGAGGACATCGTCCGGGTGTTCAGCTACGACCTCGACTTCCAGCGCCGCATCGCCAGCGGCGACGGCCTGGACGTGTTCTACACCTACGACGACGACGCGTCCGCCGACCGTCCGGACCTGCTCTACGCGGCGCTGACCCTCGGCGGCGAGACCCGCAAGGTCTACCGCTTCCAATCCCCGGACGACGGCACGATCGATTACCTCGACGACCAGGGGCGATCCCTCAAGAAGTTCCTGCTGCGCAAGCCGATCCCGGACGGGATCATGCGCTCCGGCTTCGGCTACCGCCGCCACCCGATCCTCGGCTATGCCAAGCTGCACACCGGCGTCGACTGGGCGAACCCGATCGGGACTCCGATCGCCGCGGCGGGCAACGGCGTGGTGATCCGAGCCGAGATGACCTCGGGCTACGGCAACCGGGTCGAGATCCAGCACGTCAACGGCTACGTCACGACCTACAATCATATGTCGCGGTTCGGCCGGGGCGTGAAGGAAGGGGTCCGGGTCCGTCAGGGGCAGATCATCGGCTATCTCGGCTCCACCGGCCTCTCCACCGGGCCGCACCTCCATTACGAGGTGATCATCAACGGCCACTTCGTCGACCCGATGAAGATCCGTGTGCCCCGCGGGCGCGAGCTGGACGGGCGGATGCTGAGCGAGTTCAAGCGCCAGCGCGAGCAGATCGACGCAACCATGCTGAAATCGAAGAGTGCCACGGCGCTGGCGCAGCGCGACGCCGCCGTGCGCTGAACGCGCTGGACGCCCGTTATCCGAACCCGAGCCGCGCCCGGATCTGTTCTGGCGTCACCCCCGCCTGCCTGAGGTCGGCCAGGCTCTGCGAAGCGCGGGATTTGGCGAGCTTCTCTCCCCCCGGATCCAGGATCAGCCGGTGGTGGCGGTAGCGCGGGACCGGAAAATCGAGCAGGTGCTGCAGCAGGACGTGCAGGTCGGTGGCCGCTTCCAGGTCCTGGCCGCGTACCACGTGGGTGATCCCCTCCTGCGCGTCGTCGTGGACGACGGCGAGGTGATAGCTGGTGGGCACGGCCCGGCGGGCGATCACGGCATCGCCCCAGCGCGCCGGAGCAGCCTGGACCCATCGCGTGCCGGCTTCGTCGAAGGCGGTGTAGCCCAGCCGGTCGCCGGCGATGCGCAGGGCGGCTTCCATGTCGAGGCGCCAGGTATGCGGCGCGTTCCCGGCAAGACGCCCGGCCACCCTCGCGGGATCGAGTCTGCGGCAGGTTCCGGGATAGAGCGGTGCGCCGTCGGGGTCGTGCGGGTGCCCTTCCAAGGCGGCGGCCTGCGCGCGGATCTGGCCGCGCGAGCAGAAGCAGGGATAGGCCAGGCCCCGGTCGATCAGGCCATCGAGCACCGCCCGGTAGGCGTCCATGTGTTGGGATTGGTGCCGCACCGGCTCCGGAAAGGTCAGGCCCAGCCAGGCGAGGTCGGCGACGATCGCCTCCACCAGCTCCGGCTTCGAGCGGACGGGATCGATGTCCTCGATCCGCAGGCGGCAGAGGCCGCCCATCCGCCGGGCGAGGTCGGCGTTGAGCAGGGCCGAATAGGCGTGGCCGAGGTGGAGCCGTCCGTTCGGGCTCGGCGCGAAGCGGAGGACCGGCGCGCCCGTGCTCACCCGTCCCGGTGACGCAGGCAGTGCGGGGTGCCGGTCTGGCAGGCGATACCCGGAAGCGAGCAAGCCGGCCCCTCCGCCAGCCGCTGGCAGACCCGGCAGCCGTCGGTCCATTCCAGGCAGGCGGGGTCGTCGGCGACCGAACGTGCCGGCGCCGGGTGGCGGGTGGGCAAGAGCGCGCCGAGCAGGACCGTGGCGACCATGAGGATCACGACGCCCCAGGCGGCAAGGGCGCCGTTCGAGGAACGCGGTGCGGGCGACGTGGTGGGCGCTGTCGACATGGTCGTCCTGTTGGCGCGGCCGGTGCGCTCCTGTCAACGCAGGCGTGGCCCGGTCAGGCGGCCCGCGCGGTCCGGTCCTCCAGCAGGCCCGGAAGCAGCTTCAGATTGAGCGGCTTGGCAAGGAACCCGTCGAAGCCCGCCTCGCGCGCGGCGATCTCGTCCTCGCGGCCGGCATTGGCAGTGAGGGCGACGAGGTGCAGCCGGGGACCCTGCCCCGCGGCTTCCGCGGCCCGGATGCAGCGGGCGGTCTCGTGGCCGTCGAGGCGCGGCATACGGATGTCGATCAGCGCGAGATCGAACGGTCCGGCCGTTGCCAGCCGCTCGAGCGCCTCGACGCCGTCGACGGCGTGGACCACCTCGGCGCCGAGGCGCTCCAGCGCGCGGGTCGCCAGCAGGGCGTTGATCGGGTTGTCCTCGGCGAGCAGGACCCGCTGGCCGGTCCCGGTCCTCACCGGGGCCGGGGCCGGAATGGCCGTGGATTCGATCGTCGGCGGCGGGGCGAGCAGCCGCTCGAACAGCGAGCGGGCCCGGACCGGCTTGATCAGGTATCCGTCGAAGCCCGCGGCGCCCGGCGCCCCGAAGCCGCGGCGGTCGAAGGGCGACAGCAGGACCAGGCTGCAGCGCACCCCGCAGGCATGGGCGGCGTCGGCGATCTGGCGGACCGCCGCGTCTCCCAGCGCCCGGTCGGCTAGTACCGCGTCGAAGGCCGCACCCGACAGGGCGTCGAGGCCATCCTCGAGGGTTCCGACGATCACCGTCGCGGCGCCTGCCCGGGACAGGCTCCGGGCGAGGTACGGAGCCTGATAGGGCGAGTCGGCCACGATCAGGCAGCGCCGTCCTTCGAGCCGCGGCAGCGCGGCCAGGTCGGCGCGCTCGGCCTCGGCTTCCGGCAGCGGCAGGACGACCTGGAAGGTCGAGCCACGCCCGATCCGCGAATCCGCCTCGATCCGTCCGTCCATGCCGGTGACCAGGCGGCGGGTGATGGCGAGGCCCAGGCCGGTGCCCTCGTGGCTCCGGCTGGCGCTGCCGTCACCCTGCTCGAACTCCTCGAACAGGGCTGGCAAGCGTTCCTCCGGGATGCCGGGGCCGGTATCGGAAACGGCCAGGACCACCTCCCCTCCCCCGCCCGGCATGCGGACGAAGGTCAGGCTCACGCCGACGCCCCCGCGCTCCGTGAACTTGATGGCGTTGCCGGCGAGGTTGATCAGGATCTGACGGACGCGGTCCGCATCGCCGACGAGCGCGCGGGGGAAATCTTCGGTGACGTCGAGGGCGATCTCGATGCTCTTGTCCTGCGCCCGCGGGGCCAGCAGCTCCACGACGCTCTCGGCCAGAGCCGGAAGGTCGAACGGCTCGGCCGCGAGGTCGAGGCGCCCGGCCTCGATCCGCGAGAAGTCGAGCACGCCGTCGATCAGCCCGAGCAGTGCCTGTCCGCTGGTCCGCACGGCCTCCACATAGGTCCGCTGCTCCAGGTCGAGGGCGGTGCCGAGCACGAGGTCGGCCATCCCGAGGATACCGTTCAGGGGCGTCCGCATCTCGTGGCTGACGGTGGCGAGGAAGCGCGACTTCGCCACGCTGGCGGCCTCGGCGCGCTCGAGGGCGGCATCGCGGCTGCGCAGCGCCTCGACTCGGGCGGTCACGTCCCGGCCGGCGCGCAGCCAGTGCATCGCGTCGCCGTGCGCGACCGGCATCTCCACGAAGGCGAACCAGCGCACCTGCCCGTCCACCGAGCGGACCTGCGCCTCCATGCGGCGCACGCCGTCCTCCCCGACCTCGACGGCGTTCCGCTCCAGGATCTCCAGATCGATCTGCGCTCCGAGCAGGTCGATGGCGGGGCGGCCGAAGAGCAGGGCGTACGCATCGTTGGCGTAGGTGATGCGGCCGCGGGCGTCGCGCTGGACGATCACCTCGGTGGTGGCCGCGACCAGGGCGCGGTAGCGGTCCTCGCTCTCGCTGATCCGCCAGATGCGGTCGTGCAGCCGCTCGGCTTCGGTCTCGTCCGGTCGCGCGCGCCGGGCGCGCCAATGGCCGAGCGCCAGGGCTGCCGCGATGAGCAGCGCCAGCACGAGCGCGATGTCCTTGACGACCATGGATGCCTCCCCGGCTTCAGGCCGGCTCGGTGCAGGATCGCAGGTGAACCTGAAGGTCGCGTTGGGAAAAGCGCTTAACCGCCGGTTGCAGCATTCGCAGCGCCGCGCCGCAAAACCGCGCCGCGGCGCGATCCGAAGTCCGGCTCGAGAGTTGCCTGCCAGGACGATCGGTCCGGACGGAGACAGAATTGATGCCGGGTGAGCATTACGACGTGATCGTCGTCGGATCCGGCCCCGGCGGCGGGACGATGGCATGGCGCCTGGCGCAGACCGGCAAGCGCATTCTCCTGATCGAGCGCGGCGACTATCTGCTGCGCGAACCGCGCAACTGGGACAGCCAGGCGGTGATCGTCGACGGCTACTACCAGACCAAGGAGACCTGGTACTCATCCGACGGCGGCAGCTTCCAACCCGGCCTGCACTACTACGTCGGAGGCAATTCGAAATTCTACGGCTCGGTCCTGTTCCGGCTCCGGGAAAAGGACTTTTCGGATATCCGCCACGAGGACGGCATCGCCCCCGCCTGGCCCGTCGGCTACGACGAGTTCGAGCCGCATTACCAGGCCGCCGAGGAGCTGTTCCACGTCCACGGCCAGCGCGGCGAGGATCCGACCGAGCCCTGGTCGCGCAAGCCCTACGCTCATCCGCCGGTGTCCCACGAGCCGCGGATCCAGCAGCTGTTCGACAACCTGAAGGATGCCGGCCATCACCCGTTCCACCTGCCGGTCGGCGTGCGGCTGGTGGAGAAGGACGGGCGCGCGGTGTCGACCTCGCCCTGCATCAAGTGCGAATCCTTTGACGGCTTCCCCTGCCCGACCAACGGCAAGTCCGACGCGCAGACCATGGTGGTCGATCCGGCTTTGCGCGACTGCCCGAACCTGACGCTGCTCACCCGCACCTATGTCGAGCGGCTCGTCACCGACCCGAGCGGGCGCAGCGTGACCGGCGTTGTCGGCACCCGCGACGACGCGCCGTTCGAAGCCTCCGCCGACCTCGTCGTCGTGGCCTGCGGGGCGCTCTCCTCGGCACTGCTGCTGCTGCGTTCTGCCAACGACCGACATCCGGACGGCCTCGCCAACGGCTCCGGACAGGTCGGGCGCAACTACATGCGCCACAACAACTCGACGGTCCTGGCGATCTCGAAGGTGCCGAACCCGACCCGTTTCCAGAAGACGCTCGGTCTCAACGACTTCTATTTCGGCGACCCGGACCCGAAGGACGACTGGGACTTCCCGCTGGGCCACATCCAGATGGTCGGCAAGTCCGACGGCGCCCAGATCCACGGCGAGGGGCTGCCGGGCTTCCTGCAATGGTTTCCCAACAAGCCGTTCGACTGGATCGCGAAGCACTCCGTCGATTTCTGGTTGACCTCGGAGGACATCCCGCTGGCCCAGAACCGGGTCTACTACAAGGATGGCAAGGTCCATCTCGACCTCACCGAGACCAACGTGGAGGCGCACAAGCGGCTGCGGCGCAAGCTGCAGGAGATCTGCAGCTTCACCGACATGCACCCGCACCTGTTCGACCGCTCGCTCTACCTGGGCAAGAACATCCCGATCGGCGGCACCGCGCACCAGGCCGGAACCCTGCGGTTCGGGGACGACCCCGCTACCTCCGTACTGGACCGGAACTGCAAGGCGCATGAACTCGACAACCTCTACGTCACCGATGCGAGCTTCTTCCCGTCGATCGGCGCGGTGAACCCGACGCTCACGATCATCGCCAACGCCCTGCGGGTGGCCGACCACCTGGTCGACCGGATGGGCGCCCGGAACGAGATCGCGCCGCCGCGCCTGTTCGACCACACCGAGCCGCGGGAGCCCGTGACGGCGTGACGGCCGTGCTCTGCTATGGAGAGCGCCCGACCTCGAACCGATCGCAGCGCGCGTGGCCATCGACCATATCGACCTCAGCCGGATCGACCTGAACCTGCTGGTCGCCCTCGACGCGCTGCTCGACGAGCGCAGCGTCACCCGGGCGGCGGCGCGGATCGGCGTCGGCCAGTCGGCGATGAGTTCGAGCCTCGCCCGGCTGCGTCGCCTGTTCGACGACGAGCTGCTCACGCGCGCGCCCGACGGGATGCGGCCGACGCCGCGGGCGCTGAAGCTCGTCGAGCCGCTGCGGGCGACGCTGCGGCAGGTCCAGGCCCTCGTCCACCGGGAGGAGCGGTTCGATCCGGCCACCGTCGAGCGCAGCTTCACGCTGAGCCTGCCCGACAGCGTCGAGGTCCTGCTCGGGCCCCGGCTGATCGCGCAGCTGCGCCGGGACGCGCCGGGGATCCGGCTGCTGCTGCGCTCCGTTGAGCGGGCCCGCATCCTGGACGAGCTGGATGCCGACCGGGTCGATCTCGCCATCGGGTTCTTCACCGAGGGGCAACTGCACCACAAGCAGCGGCTGCTCTATCGCGACAGCTACGTGGTCCTGTTCAACGCCGACCTGATCGGGATCCAGCCGCCGATCGGGCTCGATGACTACCTGCGTTTCCCGCACGTCCTGACCTCGTTGCGGGAGACGGCCCACGGAGTCGTGGACGACGCGCTGGCGGCGCTGGGGCGCTCGCGCATCCTCGCGGTGACCACGCCGCGCTTCCTCGTGGTGCCGTTCATGGTCCGCGCCGCGCCGGTGATCGCCACCATGCACGCGAGGCTGGCGACCTCCTTCGCCAGCGCGCTCTCCCTGGCGGTCAGCCCGGTGCCGGTGGCGCTCGACGAGGTGGCCGTGTCGATGCTGTGGCACGCCTCCTACGATCGCGATCCCGCCCATCGCTGGCTGCGCGACCTATTGGTGCGGCTCGCCAACGAGGCGCCTGAATTCGGGATGCTGTGACAGATCTTTCCCAATCTCGACGTCGGATTGACGGGGATTTCTGCAACCCACGCGTTGGACACGGTCTCATCAATCGTCCCACACCGTCATTGCGAGCGTAGCGAAGCAGCCCAGTGGTGCGCCACGGTTTCGGGATCTCGTGCTACCGCGGGTTGCTTCGCTGCGCTCGCAATGACGGGAAAGGCGTGCGCCTCGACCGGACATCGCCTCACAAACAGGGATCGTCCGCCGACTCCAGCCGCCCGTCGGCGATCGCCGCGCGAAACAGGTCAAAATCCTCGGCGTTGCGCTCGGCATAGGACGCCGCCCAATCGGCCAAGGCCTCGCGCAGGTCCGGGTTCTTGCCGCGGCCGCAATAGCCGGCGATCGCCGCGGCGTCGCCGGTGCGGGCATGGGCCCGGGCGAGGAGTGCCCCGTAGGCGTACGAGAAGGTCATGAGCGAAGGGCCGGACATGTCGGAGAGCGGGATCGCGCCCTTCAGGTTCTTCATCTGGCGCACGTAGAACGGACGGCCGTCGATGGTGGTCCAGCCGAGCAGCGGATCGCCCACCGCCTGCAGCAGGCGCTGGCCGTAGATGACCCGCTCGCCCTCGTGGCCGGCATAGGGCTCCGGCATCCCCGGCAGGTAGGGGCCGTGGGCCGGGCGGACCGCCTCCTTGACCTGCAGGAAGAGCGCATCGCGGTCGGAGTTTCCGCACAGGAGCGCCACATAGGCCCGCGTCCCGACGCTGCCGACCCCGACGACGCGATGGGCGACATCGATGACCTGGTAGCGATCGAGCATGAACCGCCGCTCGCGCGGCAGGGTCTCGGCATAGCGCTCCAGCCCCGAGACGATCTGCTGCCGGGTGGTCTCGTCGACCGGGGTCAGGATCGGCGCGTCGGTCCGGAAGCGCCAGCCGCCGTCGATACGCCGCTCAGCCATCTGGGCCAGGAGGCTGCGGTTGTTCTTGCGGCGGGCCTTCTCGACCGCCCGGCGCACCACCGATTGGGCCTCGGGATCCATCCGGATTCCGCCGAGTTCAGCCGCGTCCGCCCGGGTGGTCTGATACCAGACATCCAGGGAGCCCTGCGGCGCCAGGCGCCGCATCGTGCGCTGATAGCCGGACACCGCGTTCATCACGGCGGCCCGGCGCGATTCGGCCGGTGTGCCGGCATCGGCCGTGGCGACCGCGATCCCGGCGCAGAGCCGCTTCAGGTCCCATTCCCACGGGCCGACCGTGACCTCGTCGAAATCGTTGAGATCGAGGACGATGTCGCGCTGCGGGGTGCCGAACAGGCCGAAATTGTCGATGTGGGCGTCGCCGTTCATGACCACGTCGATGCCGCTGCGCGGGCCGCGCGACAGGTCCCAGGCCATCACGTGGGCGGCGCCGCGCAGGAAGGCGAAGGGGCTCGTCGCCATCCGGGCGACCCGCAGTGGGATCAGATGCGCCTGCCGACCCTCGTGGGCCGCCTCGATCAGGCCGATCGGATCGGGGCGATCCGGCTCCGAGCGCAGGGCCGCGTGGTCCTGGTGCGGGACCTTCGCGCGCAGCGCCTTGCCGGCCTGCCGGCGCTTGTCCCAGGGCTCGACGCCGGCCCGGAGATCGATCCGCGGGAAGTCCGCCAGGGGCGCCAGCACAACGTCCTCGGCCGGCTCGTCGCCGGCCGGAAGCGACGCCGCGGCGCGCATCTCGTCGTTTGGCACCTTGTCCATGATCCCCCGCCGAACCGAGTAGGCGACAACCTCGACCGTACTCGGTCGGTCCCAGACGGCCTTATCCACGTACACGATAGGATTGGCACCGCTCTGTGACCTTTCAGCCTCGGCGGCCCTTGACCACACTACAGGCCAGCCCTCTAACCGGTCGCCTATTCGGAGGGTGTCCGTCCCGATCCGAACCGTACGAATCACACCGGCGTGCAGAGGGTGAATCGGGCGCGCGGATCGGGCCGGGCCGGACGGTGCCGTCGGGCGCCGCATCAGTGGGACATCACATGCCCAAGGGCTCAGATCTACTCATTGCGGCCCTCGAGAACGAGGGCGTCGACCGCATCTTCGGCATCCCCGGCGAGGAGAACCTCGACGTCGTCGAGTCGCTCCGCACCTCCAAGATCGAGCTGGTGCTGACCCGCCACGAGCAGGCGGCGAGCTTCATGGCGGCGACGCATGGCCGCCTCACCGGCCGGCCGGGCGTGTGCCTGTCGACCCTGGGCCCGGGCGCCCTGAACTTCTCGACCGGCGCGGCCTACGCCCATCTCGGCGCGATGCCGATGATCATCATCACCGGTCAGAAGGGCATCCTGTCGGCCCGGCAGGCGAAGTTCCAGATCGTGGACGTGATCAGTTCGATGAAGCCGATCACCAAGATGGCCCGGCAGATCGTCTCCGCCTCCTCGATCCCGACGATCGTCCGCGACGCCTTCCGGGTCGCCACCGAGGAGCGCCCCGGGCCGGTGCTGCTGGAACTGCCCGAGGACATCGCCGCCGAGCAGGCCGAGGCCGACCTGGTGCCGCCGCACCCGATCGACATCCCGGTCGCCCACCCGGCCGCGATCGAGCGGGCCGCCGCCATGATCCTCCAGGCCAAGCGCCCGCTTGTGATGCTCGGCGCCGCCGCCAGCCGGCCGCGGGCCACGGGCGATCTCGGCGGCTTCGTCCGGCGCACCCAGATCCCGTTCTTCACCACCCAGATGGGCAAGGGCACGGTCGCCAGCGGCACCAGCCTGTACATGGGCACCGCCGCCCTGTCCGAGCGCGACTACGTCCACGAGGCGATCGACAAGGCCGACCTGATCATCGCGATCGGCCACGACACGATCGAGAAGCCGCCCTTCTTCATGGGCCAAGCCGACCAGAAGGTGCTGCACATCGGCTACATGCCGGCCAACGTCGAGCAGGTGTATTATCCCGACGCCGAAGTGGTCGGCGACCTGGGGCCGACCCTCAAGATCCTGGCCGACCGGCTGGAGGGCAAGCTGCCGAACGCGGGCGCCCTGCTGCCCCTGCGCGAGCGCATCCTGAACCACATCGCCGACCGAGCCGGCGAGGACCGCTTCCCGGTGACGCCGCAGCGTCTGGTGCGCGACGTCCGGCGGGTGATCCCGGAGGACGGGATCGTGTGCCTCGACAACGGCATGTACAAGATCTGGTTCGCCCGGAACTACCGCACCTACGTCGCCAACACGCTGCTACTCGACAACGCCCTCGCCACCATGGGCGCGGGCCTGCCCTCCGCCATGATGGCGGCGATGCTCTACCCGAACCGCCGCGTCATGGCGGTGTGCGGCGACGGCGGCTTCATGATGAACAGCCAGGAGTTGGAGACCGCCGTTCGGCTCAAGCTCAACCTGGTCGTGCTGATCCTCGACGACTCGGCCTACGGCATGATCCGCTGGAAGCAGGCGGTCGACAAGTTCGCCGACTATGGGATGACCTTCGGCAACCCGGATTTCGTGCTCTACGCACAGGCCTACGGCGCCAAGGGCCACCGGGTCGAATCCGTGCACGACCTCGTGCCGACGCTCGATCGCGCGTTCGCCGAAGGTGGCGTGCACTTGGTCGCGGTGCCGATCGATTATTCGGAGAACACGCGCGTTCTGGTCGAGGAACTGCGCGAGAAGGTGAAGGAGTTCGAGCCGGCCGAGTGATTTCTTCGAAGCATCGTTCCCGGCTCGACAACAGGACAGCGCGATGAATCCGTTCACCTTCCAGACAACCCCGAACGTGCTGTTCGAGGCTGGCGCCTCGAAGAAGCTTCCGGAGATCGTCGCCACCTTCGGGGCCAAGCGCGTCCTGCTGGTCACCGACAAGGGCGTGCGCAAGGCCGGCCTGACCGAGGCCGCCGAGGCTGCGCTGGCGGCGGCCGGCATCGCCATCGACGTCTACGAGGACGTGGTCGCCGACCCGCCCTCCACGGTGATCGAGGCGGCGGCCAAGCGCGCCCGGGAACTCGGCACCGACCTCGTCCTGTCGATCGGCGGCGGCTCGGCGCTCGATACCGCCAAGCTGGTGGCTTACCTGGCGAAGTCCGACGAGCCGCTCGATTCGATCTACGGCGTCGGCTTGGCCAAGGGCGACCGGCTGCCGCTGATCCTGGTGCCGACCACCGCCGGGACAGGCTCCGAGGTCACGCCGATCTCGATCGTCACGACGCCGACCACCGAGAAGAAGGGCGTCGTCGCGCCGAAACTCCTGCCCGACTGGGCGGTGCTCGATCCCGAGTTGACCCTGGGCCTGCCGGCCCACGTCACCGCGGCCACCGGCATCGACGCCATGGTCCACGCCATCGAGGCGTTCACCAGCAAGAACAAGAAGAACCCGATCTCGGATCAGCTCGCCAAGCAGGCCCTGGCCCTGCTCTCGGCCAACATCCGCACCGCTTGCTCGGACGGCCGCAACCTCGAGGCGCGCTCGGGGATGCTGCTCGGTTCGATGCTCGCCGGCATGGCCTTCGCCAACGCCCCGGTGGCGGCGGTGCACGCGCTGGCCTATCCGGTCGGCGCGATCTTCCACGTGCCGCACGGGCTCTCCAACGCCCTGGTGCTGATGGGGGTGATGCGCTTCAACCTGTCCCACGCGGAGGCGCTCTACGCCGAGCTGGCACCGATCCTGGATCCGGCGGCGGCCGATCTCCCGCCGGCCGAGGCCGCCGCCCGCTTCGTCGAAAGCCTCGACGCGATCTGCCGCGACTGCAAGGTCCCGGCCTCGCTCGCGGAGGTCGGCGTGGCCCAAAAAGATCTGGAGCGGATGGCTACCGACGCGATGAAGCAGACGCGGCTTCTGGTGAACAACCCGCGCGAGGTCACCTACGACGACGCCTACGCGATCTACAGCGAGGCGCTCGGCGAAGCGCGCCCCGCCGCCTGAACGGCCCGACAACCGGCCCGCCAAGGAGGCCGGAGAACCGCGAGGAGGTGCGCCGTCATGGATCAGTTCGACGCGTTCAAGGCGATGGGCGAGTTCTGGACCCGTGCCGGCGCCGGCTTCTTCGCCCCCGGGGCCGCACCGGGCTTCTCGTGGCCGACCCCGCCGCAGACCGATCTCTCCAGCCTCGCCACGGCGCAGAGTCATCTCGCCCAGGCCTGGGCTTCGGCGACCGCCCTGTCGCAGACTTTGACCGCATCGCTGCAGGGGGGCGCCGGAGCGCCGGACCCGACCGCCGGGGCGGTGCTGGCGCGGATCTTCGATCCACAGGCCTGGCTCGGCGGCTCGGCCGAGTTCGACGCGGCTCTGACGCGGATGTCCGAGGGGCCACAACTCGCGGACCTGTGGCAGACCGAGCGGCGCTACGGCGCGCTGTTCACGGCCTGGGCGGCGTTGCGGCGGGCGCAGGCCGAGCACCAGGCGGTGATGCTGGATGCCTGGACCCGGGCGGCCGGCACCTTCGCCAAGGAGGCCAATGACCGTGCGGAGCGCGGCGAGGGCTTCAGCTCCGCCCGCGAGATGATGACCCGCTGGACCGAGACCGCCAACGCGGTTCTGCTGGAGGTCCAGCGCTCCGAGGCGTTCCTGGCCTCGCAGCGGGTGGTGCTGAAGGCCTCGACCGACCTGCGGCTCGCCCAGCAGGACCTCTCGGCCTTCCTGTCGGATTTCTACGGGCAGCCGACCCGGGCCGAACTCGACGACGTGCACAAGAGCCTGACCGAGCTGCGCCGGGAGGTCCGGGCCCTACGCCGCGAGCGCCGGGAGGCTGCCCGGGTCTCCAGGACCAACGGCGCCGCCGCGCCGGCAACGGAGGACGCGCATGGCTGATGAGGGCATGGGTGACGGGGGCATGGCTGGCGGAGGCAGGGCCGACAAGGGTGGAACGGACCGGGCCGCCCCGAAGGCTCCGACTGCGCCGCTCCCGCTCAACCCCGCAGAGATGATGGCCGAGGTCGCCGAACTCGGCCGGCGGATCAGTGCGGGCGCCAAGCTGTTCTCGGACGTGCGCGACGCCGACGTGCAGATCGCCACCACGCCCAAGGACCTGGTCTGGAGCCAGGACAAGGTCTCGCTCTACCGCTACCGACCGCTCGCCGAGAGCAAGGGCCTGCCGCCGGTGCTGATCGTCTACGGGCTGATCGGCCGCTACACGATGGCCGACCTGCAGGAGGACCGCTCGCTGGTCCGCAACCTGCTCAATCTCGGCCTCGACCTCTACGTGGTCGATTGGGGCAATCCCGGCCGGGCCGACCGGTACGTCACTATCGACGACTACGTCGACGATTATCTGGCCGAGTGTGTCGCCTTCATCGGAGCAGCGGCGGGGCGCGAAAAAATCAACCTGCTCGGGATCTGTGAGGGCGGCGTCTTCACCACCTGCTACGCGGCGCTCTACCCGGAGCGCGTCAACGCGATGGTGCTGACCATCACGCCGATCGACTTCCACGCCGACACCCGCGAGTCCCGGGCCGGCCACGGCTTCATCAACGTCTGGACCCGCTCCCTGTCGCCGGACGACGTGGACCGCCTGATCGACGCGCAGGGCTCGCTGCCCGGGGCGTTCATGGGCTCGGTGTTCTCGATGATGACGCCGATGCGGACCATGACGAAGTACAACCTCGACTTGCTCGACGCCCTCGACGACAAGAAGAAGTTCCTGAACTTCCTGCGCATGGAGAAGTGGATCGCCGACCGGCCGGACCATCCGGGCGAGGCGGCCAAGCAATGGCTCAAGGATCTCTACCAGGACAACAAGCTGGTCCAGAGCGCCTTCGTGCTCGGCGGCCGCACGGTCGACCTGAAGCGGATCGCCTGCCCGGTGCTGAACGTCTTCGCCCAGGACGACCACATCATCCCGCCGGCGACGTCCCAGGCGCTCAAGGATAAGATCGGCACCGACGACTACACGGAGCTCGGCCTGCCTGGCGGCCATGTCGGCGTCTTCGTCGGCGGCAAGGCGCAGAAGTTGCTGGGCTCCGGCATCGCCGACTGGCTGGGTGCGCGTGGGTAGGGTGATGCGCCGCGACAGGAGAGCTGCCGGGTGCACGTTCGTGGATGAGAGGCGCGCTGCTTGTCCCCCTCCCCCCTCCGCGGGCTCGCGGATTCGCACGTCGGGCGGGGCAATACGCGCGCCGGATGAAGCGCGGGTCCCCTCTCCCGTGCGGGAGAGGGACAGGGTGAGGGATCAGGGTCTTCCGGACAGGTCGCATCCCTCACCCCAACCCTCTCCCGCACGGGAGAGGGGGCTCGTCGCGCCCTATGAGAGCCGATGTGTGAACGTTTTTGCCTCTGTGGTGGAGGGTACCCCGCGAAGCAGGGGAAGCCGGGACGAGGTTCCGCAAGAGGGGCAGCGCGACGGTGGTGGATATGAACTCCGTTGCGACTTTTCCGGCAGCGGCGCTCCCCTCTCCCGATCCGGCCTGACGGCCGGCCCACCCTCCCCCGCAGAGGGGGGAGGGAGGACGCGCGGATCCCGCGCCACATTGCGGGCCAATACCGTCGGCCGATCCGGATCTCTCCCTCATCCTGAGGTGGCGGCGCGCAGCGTCGCCCTCGAAGGAGCCCTCCAGGGATCGCAGCGGCCTCTGGAGGGCTCCTTCGAGGCCGAGCGATCTGCGATCGCCCGGCACCTCAGGATGAGGGTGATGGGTGGGATCGGCCGGTGCTCCGATCGCGATGATGTCCGATTCCAGGCTCCGAGGATAACCGCATGGGCAGCCTGAAGAACAAGATCGTCAGCGCCGACGAGGCGCTCGCCATCCTGCAGGACGGCGACATGGTCGCGGTCTCGGGGTTCGTCGGCATCGGCACGCCGGACGAGCTGATCCTGGCGCTCGCCCGGCGGTTCGAGGCCGGCCAGGGCCCGCATGGGCTCGGGCTGATGTTCGCCGCCGCGCCCGGCGACGGCAAGGAGCGCGGCCTCAACCGGCTGGCGATCCCGGGGCTGGTGCGTCGCGTCGTCGGCGGTCACTGGGCGCTGGTGCCCAAGCTGGCGAAGATGGCGATCGACGGCCAGATCGAGGCCTACAACCTGCCGCTCGGGGTGGTCTCGCATCTCTACCGGGAGATCGCCGCGCATACGCCGGGCCACATCACCAAGGTGGGCCTGCGCACCTTCGTGGATCCGCGGCTCGAAGGCGGCAAGCTCAACGCCGTCACTCATGAGGATCTGGTCAGCGTGGTCGAGCTCGGCGGCGAGTCCTGGCTGCACTACAAGGCCTTTCCGGTGAACATCGCGCTGATCCGCGGCACCACGGCGGATCCGGCCGGCAACATCACCATGGAGCGCGAGGCGCTTACCCTCGACAACCTCGCCGCCGCCATGGCGGCCAAGAACTCGGGCGGCTTCGTCATCGCCCAGGTCGAGCGCCTGGCCGAGGCCGGCTCGCTGGCCCCCCGCGAGGTGCAGGTGCCGGGGGTGCTGGTCGATTGCGTGGTGCTGAGCCAGCCGGAGAACCACCGTCAGACCTACGGCACGCCCTACAACCACGCCTTCACCGGTCGCCAGCGCGTGCCGCTGGACCGGATCCCGCCGATTCCGCTCGACGCCCGCAAGGTCATCGCCCGGCGCTGCGCCTTCGAGCTGCCCCCGGGCGGCGTGGTCAATCTCGGCATCGGCATGCCCGAGGGGGTCGCGGCGGTCGCCGCCGAGGAGCGGGTGCTGAAATACCTGACGCTCACCGCCGAGCCCGGGGTGATCGGCGGCCTGCCGCAGGGCGGGCTCGACTTCGGCGCCGCCCTCAACCCGGCGGCGGTGCTGCACCAGAACCAGCAATTCGACTTCTACGACGGCGGCGGCCTCGACCTCGCCTGCCTGGGGCTCGCGCAATGCGATTCCGAGGGCAACGTCAACGTCAGCCGCTTCGGCAAAAGGCTCGCCGGCGCCGGCGGCTTCATCAACATCTCGCAGAACGCCAAGAGCCTGGTGTTCGCCGGCACCTTCACGGCCGACGGGCTGGAGGTGGTGGTCGAGGGCGACGGCATCCGGATCGTCACCGAGGGACGCTCGAAAAAATTCATCGCCGCGGTGGAGCAGGTGACCTTCTCGGGTGCCTACGCGGCCGAGCGTGGCCAGCCGGTGCTCTACGTGACCGAGCGCTGCGTGTTCCGCCGGACCAAGGCCGGCATGGAGCTGGCCGAGGTCGCCCCCGGGGTCGACATCGCGCGGGACATCCTCGGGCAGATGGGATTCACGCCGATCGTGCAGGACCCGAAACCCATGTATCCGCGGCTGTTCCGCGACGCCGTCATGGGGCTGGAGCCATGGCTCCTCGGACTCTCCCTGTCGGAGCGGATCAGCTACGACCGGGAACGCAACATTCTGTTCTCGAACCTCGAAGGCTTCCAGGTCAGGACTATCGACGACGTCGAACTGGTGCGCCGCGAATACGAGCGCGCCTGCCAGGAAATCGGTCGCAAGGTCCACCTGATCGCCAACTACGATGGGTTCGAGATCGACCCGACGGTGAGCGATGCCTATTTCTCGGCGATCGCTTATCTGGAGAACCGGTACTACGAGACTGCATCGCGCTACACGACCAGCGCGTTCTTGCGATTGAAACTCGGCGCCTCGTTGGCGAGCCGCGATCTGGCTCCGCATGTCTTCGAGACAAAAGCCGAGGCGCAGGCGAGGAATACGGCCCAGAGCGTGCCCCTCAAGTCGCGGACGGCCCTGTCTCAGCCGGACAGGCCGCAGCCGCCGAAGGAACCGTTGAATGCCTGAGTCCGATACGCTCACCCTGAAGGACCGCACCCTCCTCGTCGAAGCCTGCCTGATCGGCGGGGAATGGTCGAAGGCCGGGTCCGGCACCATCGACGTCACCAACCCCGCCACCGGCGCCGTGATCGCCCGGGTGCCGAATGCCGGCGCCGAGGAGACCCGCCAGGCGATCCAGGCAGCGCACGACGTCTATCCGGCCTGGCGCGCCAAGACCGCCAACGAGCGCGCCGTGCTGCTGCGCAAGCTCGCCGCCCTGGTGACCGAGAACCAGGAGGATCTGGCGCAGATCCTCACCGCCGAGCAGGGCAAGTCGCTGACCGAATCCCGCGGCGAGGTCGCGATGTCGGCGGCCTACGTGCTGTGGTTCGCCGAGGAGGCGCGGCGCGTCTACGGCGACGTGATCCCCTCCCCCTGGGGCGACCGCAAGATCCTGGTCACCAAGGAGCCGGTGGGCGTGGTCGCGGCGATCACCCCGTGGAACTTCCCGTCCTCGATGATCGCCCGCAAGATCGCCCCGGCGCTGGCCGCCGGCTGCCCGATCGTGATCAAGCCGGCCTCGCAGACCCCGCTCTCGGGCCTCGCCTGGGGCGTGCTGTGCGAGAAGGCCGGCTTCCCGGCCGGGACCGTCAGCATCCTCACCGGCTCGGCCCGGGCCATCGGCGGTGAGATGACCGGCAACCCACACGTCAAAAAAATAACGTTCACCGGTTCCACCGAGGTCGGCAAGGTGCTGCTGGAGCAGGCTTCCCACACGGTGAAGAAGGTCTCGATGGAGTTGGGCGGCAACGCGCCGTTCATCGTGTTCGACGACGCCGACCTCGACCGGGCCGTGGCCGGCGCGATGCTCGCCAAGTACCGCAACTCCGGCCAGACCTGCATCTGCACCAACCGCTTCCTGGTGCAGGACGGGATCTACGACGCCTTCGCGGACAAGATGGCCGAGGCCGCCAACCGCCTGAAGGTCGGCAACGGTATCGAGGAGGGCGTCGCCCAGGGGCCGCTGATCGACATGGCCGCGGTCGAGAAGACCGAGGCCCATATCCGCGACGCCGTCGAGAAGGGCGGCCGGGTGGTCGCGGGCGGGCATCGCCACGCGTTGGGCGGTCAGTTCTTCGAGCCGACCGTGATCACCGGCGCGACCCCCGACATGGCGGTCGCCCGGGAGGAGACGTTCGGGCCGCTGGCGCCGCTGTTTCGGTTCCGCGACGAGGCGGAGGCGATCCGCATGGCCAACGACACCGAGTTCGGCCTGGCCTGCTACTTCTACACCCGCGACCTCGGCCGCACCTTCCGGGTCGCCGAGGCGCTGGAATACGGCATGGTCGGGATCAATGAGGGCATCATCACCACCGAGGTGGCGCCCTTCGGCGGCGTGAAGGAATCCGGCCTCGGCCGCGAGGGCTCCTACCAAGGCATCGAGGATTACCTGAACACCAAGTACCTCTGCGTCGGCGGCCTCGGCGCCTGAGGGCGCGGGCCTCCGCGATACGCGTTCGATCCCGGCCCCCGGGATCGAACACAACATGCTGGGCAGGGTCGACCCGGCGCCGCCGTCAGGGCGCGGTTCCATAGGAGTGCCGCTCGTCGTCGCTGATCGGCCGGATCACCCGGCATGGATTCCCGGCGGCCAGCACGCCGTCCGGCACGTCGCGGGTGACCACGCTGCCCGCGCCGATCACCGTGCGGGAGCCTATGGTCACGCCCGGCAGGATCAGGGCGCCGCCGCCGACCCAGACATCCGAGCCGATGTCGATCGGCCTGCCGTATTCCTGGACCCGGCGCAGGGCTGCGTTGGTGGGGTGCAGGGGCGTGAGGATCTGAACCGCCGGCCCGAACAGGGTGAAGCTGCCGATCCGAACGCGGCAGACATCGAGCACGACGCAGTTGAAGTTGAAATACACCCGCTCGCCGAGTTCGATGTTCGACCCGTAGTCGCAGAAGAACGGGGGCTGCATCCATACCGTCTCGCCGCCGACCCCGAAGATCCGCTTGCACAGGTCCCGGCGCAGATCTTCGTCGGCATCGCGCGTGGCGTTGAGCTGTTGGCATAGGTCCCGGACCCGAGCCCGGGCGGCGACCAGTTCGGGATCGAGGGCGTCGTAGAGTTCGCCCGCCAGCATCTTCTCGCGCTCGGTCCGCATCGACATTCTCCCCGGCTCAGCCGCATCGCGCCCAACAGCGGGCACTTCCCCGCGCTCTCGGCCATGCGTACATATGTACGCATCGGACGCGAATGCCAATCGCCACCCGTCCAGGAATCCCGTGCAGGAGCCCCGCGTGCCCTCGTCCCAGCGCCGTTACGACCCGGACCGCCGCGCCCGCATCGTGCAGGCGACCCTCGACGTCATCGCCGAGCACGGCGTCGCCGGGACGACGCATCGCCGGGTCGCGGCGGCGGCCGACGTGCCGCTCGGCTCGATGACCTACCACTTCACCGGCCTGGTCGAACTGTTGACCGAGGCGTTCACCCTCCTGGCCGACACGGTCTCGGCGCGCTTCACCGAGCGGCTTGCCGAGGCCGCGGATCGCCATGAGGCCTGCGAGGCCGTGGTCGACCTCATCGTGGACGACAGCTGGGCGAGCCCGCGGACCATGCTGCTGAGCTACGAGCTTTACGCCTTCGCCGCCCGCAACCCGCCGCTGCGCCGCGTCATGCAGGATTGGATGGAGAAGAGCCGCGCGGCCCTCCGGCAGCATTTCCCGGCCGACGCGGCCAAGGCGCTGGATGCCCTGATCGAGGGCTTGTCGATCCACCGCTCGGTGGATCCGGAGCCGATGGATCGCGCCCATGTCCGCGCCCTGGTCGAGCGCGTCGCCTCCTGAGGACGATGCTCCGGGCCCGGCGCCGTCTCGTCACGCGCAGGTGCTCGTCGCGGCTTCACGGCGTCGCGCATCCCCGGCGGCCCTCGGCGCGAAGCCTGGTCCGACGGCGGAATGCGCAGTGTCAGGCCGGATGCGTGTTGTGGATCTGGTCGAAATCCAGCGACGCCGTGTCGATCACGATCTGGGTCCGGCTGATCACTTCGAGCTTGCGCAGGATTTCCGAGACATGGGCCTTCACGGTTGAATCGCCGACGTGAAGCTCGTGGGCGATCTGCTTGTTCAGCTTGCCCTGCCGGATCATCATCAGCACCCGCAATTGCTGCGGGGTGAGCCGGGCAATGCGCTCGGCCAGGGGGGCCTTCTTGGCATGCGGCGACGGCCCGTTCGCCTCGGTGAAGCCGGGGGGCAGGAACAGCGCGCCGCTCATCACCTCGGTGATCGCCCGGGTCAGGGTGGTCTTGTCCATCGCCTTGGGCACGAAGCCGGCGGCCCCGTGCTGCAGGGCCTCGCGGACGATGCGCGGGTCCTCGTGGCCCGACACGATCAGGATCGGGATGCGCGGGAAGCGGGCTCGGACCGTGATCAGGCCGTCGAAGCCGGTGACCCCCCGCATGGATAGGTCGAGGAGCGTCAGGTCGATGCCGCGGTTCTCGGCCAGCACCGCGCACGCGGCCTCGATCCCGTCGGCCTCGTGCAGGACGGCGTCCGGATGGACGAGGCGGATCGTGGCCGCCAGGGCGTCGCGGAACAGCGGGTGGTCGTCGACGATCAGGAGTTGCACGGTCGATGCCGTTCCTCGTGCGAGATCCGCAGGCGGGACCCACCGGACATCGCGAACCTGATCGATGCGCTCTCCCGGCGCAAGCGGCTGTCGAGGAGGCCGCCCCGGCCGATCCGGCCTGACCGCAGTGCGGATTCACCGGCACGGTTTGGTCGGGCCGGGCGGGACGGCCCGATCGATCGCGGCACGGGTCCGCATGCAACCGCGCCAGGATCATCGGCGCCCGACGGCCGAGCGTAGCCCGCCGGATGGCCCCCGATTCGGTCCGCCAAGCTGAGCAGGGCGCCGGCTCCCCGGCGCACCGCCGACCTTCATGTGCGCAATCTCACGCCCGCGGAACCCGACTCGCTTGACCCCAATCATGATCATCGTCATGTTTGACATACATGATGATCGTCATGTAAAAAAGTTGAGGATCGAGCCCATGTCCAGCAAGCCTGCCATCCTGATCACCGGTGCCTCGTCGGGCATCGGCGCGGTCTACGCCGACCGCTTCGCCCACCGCGGCCACGATCTCGTCCTGGTCGCGCGGGACGGCGCCCGCCTGGGGACGCTCGGCGAGCGCCTGCGCCAGGAAACCGGCGTCGCGATCGATATCCTCGCGGCCGACCTGACCCGACCGGCCGACCTCGCCGCCGTCGAGACCCGCTTGCGCACGGATACCCGGATCGGCGTGCTGGTGAACAATGCCGGCGCGGCGCTCACCGGCAGCTTCGTCGGCCAGGATCCCGAGCAAGTGGGCGCACTGATCGCCCTCAATACCACCGCCCCGGCGCGCCTCGCGGCCGCGGTCGCCCCCCGCTTCGCGGAGGCCGGGGAAGGCGCCATCATCAATATCGGTTCGGTGGTCGGCTTCGTCCCGGAATTCGGGATGGCGGTCTACGGCGCCACGAAAGCCTTCGTGCAGTATCTCAGTGCAGCGCTTCACGCCGAACTCGGGCCGAAGGGCGTCTACGTCCAGGCGGTCCTGCCGGCGGCGACCCGCACCGAGATCTGGGATCGTGCCGGGATCGACGTGAACAGCCTGCCGGCCGTGATGGAGACGGGCGCCCTGGTCGACGCCGCCCTGGTCGGCTTCGACCGGCGTGAGCCGGTGACGATCCCGCCCCTGCCCGATGCCGAACAGTGGGACGCCTACGATCGGGCGCGGACCGCGATGATCCCGAATCTCGGCCAGACCCAGCCCGCGGAGCGCTATCGCGCCGCGAACTGACATCCGGAGTGAATCGCCAGGGCGTTCCGGGGAACGCCCTGGCGCGGCGCATGCGTGCCGGTCCGTCGGTGCTATGACCATCCGGTGCCGACGGGAGAACGGGCGTGACGCAGAGGACCGAGCCGTATTGTCCGACGCAGACCTGGGAGACGCTGAGGCCCGAGGCCGCCGGGTTCGATGCCGCCGCCCTGGCCGAGGCGGTCGCCTACGCGGAGGCGAACGAGAGCCCCTGGCCGCGCAGCCTCTACTACCCGGATGGACGCTATGTCGGCTTGGTCGAGTGGAACGAGCGCGGGCCTTGGAGCGACATCGTCGGGCGGGTGCGGCCGCGGGGCGGCCCGGCCGGCGTGATCCTGAAGGGCGGCCGGCGCGTGGCCGCCTGGGGCGATACGCGGCGCCCGGACATGACCTTCTCCATCGCGAAGAGTTACCTGGCCGTCCTGGCCGGGCTCGCACACGATGACGGGCTGATCCCGGATGTGGATGCGCCCGTGCGGGACAGCGTCCCCGACCCCCTCCTCGACGGTCCGCAGAACGGCGCGATCACCTGGCGCCACCTGCTGCAGCAATCGAGCGAGTGGCAGGGCACGCTGTTCGGCAAGTCCGACCAGGTCGATCATTTCCGCCAGATCGGTCCCGGGGCGGACAACAGCCGCAAGGGCGAGCGCCGCGCGCTCCAGGCCCCGGGCAGCCATTACGAATACAACGACGTGCGGGTGAACCTGCTGGCGTACTGCCTGATGCATCGCTTCGGCCGCGCGTTGCCGGAGGTGCTGCGCACGCGGATCTTCGAGCCGATCGGTGCGTCCCACGACTGGGCTTGGCACGGCTACGACAACGCCTGGGCCCAGATCGACGGCGCCCGGATCCAGTCGGTGCCCGGAGGCGGCCACTGGGGCGGCGGCCTGTTCATCGGCGCGGACGACCACGCGCGCTTCGGGCTCCTCATCGCTCACGGCGGCGTCTGGGCGGGACGCCGGCTCCTGTCGGAGCGCTGGATCCGCGCGATGCTGACCCCGTCGCCGACGCTCGCGAATTACGGCTACCTGTGGTGGCTGAACCGCGGCCCGTCCGCCAAGCCCGAACTGCCGGATTCCGCGTTCAGCGCGCTCGGGGCCGGCAATAACGTGATCTGGGTCGATCCCGACCACGACCTCGTCGCCGTGCTGCGCTGGATCGACAAGGCGGCCCTGGACGGCTTTCTATCGCGGCTCGTCGGGGCGGTACGGAGCTAACGTGTCGCCGGCTGGCCTTGCCGATCGGTAGTGCCCTCGGCCCGGACGAAATCGAGGAAGGCCCGGAGCACCGGCCGCATCAGCCGGCGGCTCGGATAGTAGAGGAAGAAGCCCGGAAAGCGCGGGCACCAATCCTCCAGCACGCGGACCAGCCGGCCGGAGGCGAGGTCCTCCGTCACCTGCGCCTCGAACACGTAGGCGAGGCCGGCGCCCATCCGCGCCGCCTCCGCGATCAGCCGCATGTCGTCCAGGATCAGGCTTCCGGAGACCGAGACGACAACGGCCGCGCCGTCCTTCTCGAGGTCCCAGCGGAACAGGGCGCCGCCGGCGAAGCGGCGGTTGATGCAGGTGTGGTCGTGGAGGTCCTGCGGCGTGCGCGGAAGCGGCCGGTCCGCGAAGTAGGACGGCGCCGCCACGATCGCCGCGCACTGAGCGGGGCCGAGCGGGACCGCGATCATGTCCTGCTCCAGGCTCTCCGCGAACCGGACGCCGGCATCGAAGCCCTCCGCCACGATGTCGCGCAGGTCGTCCTGCGCGCAGACCTCGATCGCCACGCCGGGATGCGCGCGCGTGAACGCCACGGCGAGCGGGAGCAGCAGCATCTCGGCGGCCGAGTGCGGCACCGAGAAGCGCAGCGTTCCCGAGAGCCGCTGCTGCGAGGCGGTGGCGGCCTCGACCGCCTCGGTGATCGCCGCCAGCGCCGGTTCGAGTCCGTCGAGCAGGCGTCGTCCGGCTTCCGTCGGGCGACGCTGCGGGTGGTCCGGGCCAGGATCTGGATCCCGAGGCTGGCCTCGAGCCCGTTGATCGCGTGGCTCACCGCCGAGACGGAGAGCCCGAGGTCGCGCGCCGCCCCGCGGAAGCTGCGGCGTGCCGCGACGGCGGCGAAGATCGCGAGGGCCGGGAGATCGGTGCGTTTCACTGTTGAGCCGGATAGGACAGGCTGCGCTGCAGAACACGGATTATCCTAAGCGTGGCCATCGATGCACAGTCGGGACGGCTTCGGCCAAGCGACTCACGAGAGAACCCTTAGGGAATCCCATGCAACAGCGTCGACTCGGTTCCGAACTCGTCGTCTCCGCCCTTGGCCTCGGTTGCATGGGCATGAGCTTCGGCTATGGCGGCCAGCCGGAGGCTGAGGCCGTCGTCACCCTGCGCCGGGCGGTCGATCTCGGCGTCACCTTCTTCGATACCGCCGAGATGTACGGGCCGTTCGAGAACGAGAAGCTGGTCGGCAAGGCCCTGGCGCCGGTGCGCGACCAGGTGGTCATCGCCACCAAGTTCGGATTCAAGATTGCCGAGACCGGAGAGGGCCGGGACCGGATCGTCGGCGTCGACAGCCGCCCCGAGCATGTCCGCGCGGTCTGCGACGCGTCGCTGCAGCGCCTCGGCGTCGAGGTGATCGACCTGTTCTACCAGCACCGGGTCGATCCCGCCGTTCCGATCGAGGACACGGTCGGCGCGATGGCGGACCTCGTGCGCGCCGGTAAAGTGCGCGCGCTGGGCCTGTCCGAGGCCGGCGCAGCCACGATCCGGCGCGCCCACGCGGTCCATCCGATCGCCGCAGTGCAGAGCGAGTATTCCCTGTGGAGCCGTGAGCCGGAGGCCGCGGTGCTGCCGACCTGCGCCGAGCTGGGCATCGGCTTCGTGCCCTACAGCCCCCTCGGCCGCGGCCTGCTCACCGGGGCGATCCGGGACCTGGGCAGCCTCGGAGCCGACGATTTCCGCCGCACCCTGCCGCGCTTCGAGGCGGAGAACCTGGCGGCCAACGAGAAGCTGATCGACGCGCTGGCCGCCATGGCGGCCGCCAAGGGCGTCACGCCGGCCCAGCTCGCCCTGGCCTGGGTGCTCCACCGGGGCGACGGCATCGTGCCGATTCCGGGCGCCCGCAAGATCCGCCATCTCGAAGAGAACGCCGCCGCCGCGTCGATGCCGACGACCTCGCCGCCATCGACGCGGCGATGCCCCCGGAGGCGGTCAGCGGCAATCGCTACACCGAGGCCGCGCTGGCTTTGGTCGAGGGCTGAGTGCGGGCCGGAAGAGCGATGACGCACCGCTGCCCCGAGCCCGACAAAGAGGGGCACGGCTCAAAGCGAGACTGACGACGGCAATCCCATCCTCGGCCTCATCCTGAGCCCGCGTCAGCGGGCCTCGAAGGAGCCCTCCAGAAGGCGCTTGGCTGGCTGGAGGGCTCTTTCGAGGCCGGGCGATCTGCGCTCGCCCGGCACCTCAGGACGAGGAGGAGATTTGGATTCTCGTTGTTCGTCAACGTCCTGTGACCGAGATCACGCGTTCGAATACCTATTCAAGCCGCCGCGATGGTTTCGGCGATGGCCCGCGCCCGCGGGACGAGGCTCGCCACCTCCAGATATTCCTCGGGCGAATGCGCCTTGCCGCCGACTGGCCCGACCGCACACAGCGTGGGGCAGCCGACGCTCGCGGTGAAGCCGGAATCGGCGCAGCCGCCGGCGAACTCGCCCTCGATCCGGACGCCGTGCTGCGCGCTGACCTGCGCGTAGGTCTCGAACAGCGCACGCGAAGCCTCGTCCTGCACCAGGGGCAGGAACTCGCCCTTGATGGTCAGCTGCGCGCGGGTATCCGGCACGGTCGCACCCGCCACGATCGCGGCGATCCGGCCCATGGCCGCGTCGCGGTCCGCCGGGGTGACGTAGCGCAGGTCGATCTCGCAGGTCGCCCGGGGCGCCACGGTGTTCACCGACTGGCCGCCCGAGACCAGCCCGACATTCACCGTGATGCCGCGGTCGAGATCGGTGATCGCGTGGAGCGCGGTGATCTTGTGGGCGAGTTCGCCGATGGCGCTGCGCCCGTCGGCGTAGTTGCCGCCGGAATGGGCAGCCCGGCCGTGGACCTCAAGGTGCATGAACACGCCGCCCTTGCGGCCGGTGACGACGTTCCCGGTCGGTCGGCCGGGCTCCGCGTTCAGCACCGCGCGGGCGCCGCGGGCGGTTTCCTCGATGATCGGCCGGCAGGCCGGCGAGCCGATCTCCTCGTCGCTGGTGAACAGGCCGACCAGCGGCACCGGTGCGCCGCCGGCCCGGTGGAAGGCGGCCAGCACGAAGGCGTTCATCACCAGCCCGGCCTTCATGTCGGCGACGCCCGGCCCGTAGGCGCGGCCCTCCGCGATCCGGAACGGCCGGTGGGCGACCTCGCCCTTCGGGAAGACGGTGTCGCGGTGGCCCATCAGCACGATCGGCCGGTTGGCGCCCCCTGACCCGGCGACCTGCGCCCTCAGCGCGTCGCCGTAATCCTCCACCGGGATGGTGGTGACCGAGACGCCGTGCTCGGCCAGGAAGAACGCGATGCGGGCGCCCACCGCGTCGACCCCGGCCTTGTCGTAGGAGCCGGAATCGATGTTCACCAGCTCTTCGAGCAGGGCCAGCATGGCGCCCTCCTGCCCTTCGAGCCAGCGGATCGCGGCGGCGTCTCTCTCGGTCATCGGAGTCCTCGCTCGGCGGTGCGGCTATTCCACGGTGACCGACTTGGCGAGGTTCCGGGGCTGGTCGACGTCTTTCCCCATGAACACCGCGGTGTGGTAGGCCACCAGCTGGATCGGCACCGCGTACACGATCGGTGCCACCGTGGCGTCGAGGTCCGGCATGGTCACGGTGGCCATCGTGTCGAGCCCGTGCTCGGCCGCGCCCTTGGCGTCGCCGATCAGCACGATGCGTCCGCCCCGGGCGGCGACCTCCTGCATGTTCGACACCGTCTTCTCGAACACCGCGTCGTGGGGCGCGATCACGATCACCGGCACGCTCTCGTCGATCAGCGCGATCGGCCCGTGCTTCAGCTCGCCCGCCGCATAGCCCTCGGCGTGGATGTAGCTGATCTCCTTCAGCTTCAGCGCGCCCTCCAGCGCCATCGGGTAGCTGGTGCCGCGGCCGAGATAGAGCACGTCCCGCGCCTTCGCGACGTCCCGGGCCAGAAGCTCGATCTCCGATTCGCGGGTCAGCGCCTCGGCCATCAGGCCCGGGGCCTTGATCAGCGCATCCACCAGCCGGCGCTCCCCGGCCTCGTCCAGCGTGCCCCGCGCCCGGCCGGCCGCGATGGCCAGGCACAGCAGCACGGTGAGCTGGCACGAGAACGCCTTGGTCGAGGCAACGCCGATCTCAGGGCCGGCGAGCGTCGGCATCACCACGGAGGATTCCCGCGCGATGGTCGAGGTCGGCACGTTGACGACGCAGAGCGTGTGCTGGCCCTGGCTCTTGGCGTAGCGCAGCGAGGCCAGGGTGTCGGCGGTCTCGCCCGATTGCGAGATGACGAGCGTCAGCCCGTCCTTCTCGAGCGGCGCCTCGCGGTAGCGGGCCTCGGAGGCGACGTCGATCTCCACGGGTAAGCGCGCCACCTGCTCGAACCAGTAGCGCGCCACGAGACCGGCATAGAACGCCGTGCCGCAGGCGGTGATGTAGACGCGGCTGAGCTTGGCGAAGTCGAAGGGCAGCGCCTCGGGCAGCATCACCCGGCCGTTGGCCATGTCGACGTAGTGGGCGAGCGTGCGGCCCACCACCTCGGGCTGCTCGTGGATCTCCTTCGCCATGAAGTGGCGGTACTCGCCCTTGTCGATCCGGTAGGCCTGCGTGGCGATCTTCTGGCGCGGGCGCGCGACGCGGGCGCCGGACTGGTCGCGGATCTCGGCGCCGTCCCGAGTCAGGATCGCCCAGTCGCCCTCGTCGAGGTAGGTGATGGCGTCGGTGAACGGGGCGAGCGCCAGGGCGTCGGAGCCGAGATAGGTCTCGCCCTGGCCGAAGCCGACCGCGAGCGGCGCGCCGTGCCGGGCGCCGATCAGCAGGTTCTCTTCGCCGGAGAAGATGAAGGCCAGCGCGAAGGCGCCGCGCAGCCGCGGCAGGGCGGCGGCGACCGCATCGACCGGGCTCATCTGCCGGTCCATGTTGCGACTGACCAGCTGGGCCACGACCTCGGTGTCGGTCTGGCTCTCGAACACGACGCCGTCGGCCTCCAGCTCGGCCTTCAGCTCGCGGAAGTTCTCGATGATGCCGTTATGGACGACGGCGAGACGCTTGGTGGCGTGCGGGTGGGCGTTGGTCTCGTTGGGCCGGCCGTGCGTCGCCCAGCGGGTGTGGCCGATGCCGATCGTGCCGGTGAGCGGCTCCTGCGCGAGCCGGGCCTCCAGGTTGACCAGCTTGCCCGAGGCGCGGCGCCGCTCCAGGCGCCCGTGCTCCAGGGTGGCGATGCCGGCGGAATCGTAGCCGCGGTATTCGAGCCGCCGCAGGGCCTCGATCACCTGCCCCGCCACCGCGTCGCGCCCGACGATGCCGACGATGCCGCACATGGACGTGTCTCTCGCTGTAACGCCCGGCCGTTGAGCGCGGGCACGCCGCGCAAGGTCCAGGCCGCCCCGCGCAACGCGGTGCCGAGCGCGCCTTGTACCGGATCGCGATGGCGCAGGGCCAGCCCCGATGACATTGGGCCGGCTCGGTGGCTCAGGCTTCCTCGAAGGTGACGCGGAGCCGTCCGCCCAGCGCGACGGCCGCCTCCTCCATCTGGTCGAGCTTCGTGCCATGGTCGGGATCGAGGATGCGCCGTACCTCGCTCTCCCCGCGGCCGATGCGATCGGCGAACGCCATCTTGCTGAGGCCGGAGCGCTTCCAGGCCGCGTAGACGGCGGCCTTGGCCGCCAGCCGGGCTGGAAGGGGAACCGCGTGGCTTGCTGCTCCCGATGGCGCCGCGCCGGGAGGCTCCAGGTCCATGCCGTCTTTGATCCGGCCGCGAACCGCCGCCGTCAGCGCGTGGCCCATCTCCGCCAGCGCTTCCGCTTCGGTGGTGCCGGATGCGATCGCCTCCGGTAGCGAATCCGTATAGGCGTGAATTTCGCCGCCCTCCCGGCGAAGCTCGACAGGATAGACCCAATCGCTCGGCATCCTGTGTGCTCCTCATCCTGGATCGTGACGCAGGCGTTGCCTGCGAGGTCTTCGATGGTCGTCCATCGCTCATTCGAACGCCGGTGCGCGGCTAGGGACGACGCTTTAGAGATCCGACACAGCGACCTTGAGCTGTCGACAGATTCTGTCGACGTGGAAGGGACTGAGATCCCCGCTCTGGATCGTCGTCACCGCCTCTCCCAATCGAACGCGGAAATGGCTGCCTTTGCCACGCTGCCGGTCCACGGCTAGGGCCAAGCCGCGTCTGCGCGCGTATCGCCGAAGGGCGCGAATGAGAGCGTCCCGCGTCATCAGCGAATCCCCTGATGCGTGTCGGCCATCCCACGCGATCAGGCGCCTTCCCGTCCAGATCGTACAGAAATGTACGACGGCCTTCGCGCTAGCGCCAGCCTGCGTTCCTTATACCTTGCCGCGCCGGGCCTTCTCGGCCAGCAGCGCCGCCCGCTTCTCCGCCGCCCAGCCGGGCTTCACAGTCTGTCGGCCGCGGGCGACCGCCATGGCGTCCGCCGGCACGTCGTCGGTGATCACCGAGCCGGAGGCCACGTAGGCGCCCTCCCCGATGGTGACCGGGGCGACGAGCGCCGAATTCGAGCCGATGAAGGCGCCGGCGCCGATCGTGGTCCGGTGCTTGAGAACGCCGTCGTAATTGCAGGTGATCGTGCCGGCGCCGATATTGGCCTTCGCGCCGATCTCCGCGTCGCCGAGATAGGTGAGGTGCGCGGCCTTGGCGCCCGCGCCCATCCGGGCGTTCTTGAGTTCGACGAAGTTGCCGAGTTCCGCGCCGGTCTCGAGGACGGCATGGCCGCGCAGCCGCACGAACGGCCCGATGCGAACGCCACCTTCGAGGACGGTGTCGGTGAGGTGCGCGAAGGCCCGCACCGTGCAGCCGTCCCCGACCCGGACGCCCGGCCCGAACACCACGTGCGGCTCCACCACCACGTCGCGTCCGAGGATCGTGTCGTGGCTCAGGAACACCGTCTCGGGGGCGACGAGCGTAGCGCCGCCCAGCATGGCGCTGCGGCGCAGCCGGACCTGGATCGCGGCCTCGGCCACGGCAAGCTGGATGCGGTCGTTGACGCCCTGCGCCTCCGCCTCGTCCACGGGGACGACCGACACCGAGAGTCCCTCGGCAGCCGCGAGCGCCACCGCGTCGGGCAGATAGTATTCGCCGGCGGCGTTGTCGTTGCCGATGCGCGTGAGCAGCGCCAGCGCGTGCCGTCCTGCCAAGGCCATGAGACCGGCATTGCACAGGGTCACGGCCCGCTCGGCCGGGCTCGCATCCTTTTCCTCGCGGATCGCGAGGACTCGGCTGCCTTCGGTGAGCACCCGGCCGTAGCCGGTCGGAGTCGGGCTCTCGAACGCGAGCACGGCGACCGCTGCACCCTCCGCCAGGGGCGCGCGAAGGCGCAGAAAGGTTTCGGCGCTGATCAGCGGCGTGTCGCCGAAGGCGATGACCACGTCGTCATCGGGCGCTTCGAGCACGGCCCGGGCGGCCAGCACCGCGTGGGCGGTGCCCAGGCGCTCGGCCTGCGGGAAGACCTGCGCGCCGGGCGCCTCCCGGGCGATCTCGGCGGCGACGTCACCGCGGCCGGGCTCGGCCACCACGGCGATCCGGCCGGCGCCCGCTGCCTGCACGGCGGCCAGCACATGGCCCAGCATGCTGCGCCCGGCGACCCGGTGGAGCACCTTCGGCAGGTCCGAGCGCATCCGCGTGCCCTTCCCGGCCGCGAGCACGATGGCGGTGAGGCTGCGTGGGGGCTGGGCGGTCGAAGTCATCGCGGGTCCGGGCGTCATCATTCGGCGCGCGACCGATGGGCCGGACGGCGGCGCGGCGCAAGGCCGTCCCGCAGAGTCTCAGCGCAGCGCCAGCGCCCCGTGATGGGCGGTGCCGTGGGCGTAATGCTCGCGGCGGCGCTCGATCGAACTCGGGATCCGGAGGGATTCCCGGTATTTTGCCACGGTCCGGCGGGCGATGTCGACGCCCTCGCTGCGCAGCTTCTGCACCAGCGCGTCGTCGGAGAGCACGTCGTCCGGCGTCTCGCCGTCCACCAACTGCTTGATCCGGTGGCGCACCGCTTCCGAGGAATGCGCCGCCATGCCGGCCGCGCCCGGGATCGCCGCGGTGAAGAAGTACTTCATCTCCAGGGTGCCGCGGCTCGTGCCGATCGCCTTGTTGGAGGTGACCCGGGACACGGTCGATTCGTGCATGCCGATCGCCTCGGCCACGGTCTTGAGGTTCAGCGGGCGCAGATGCGTGACGCCGTGGACGAAGAACCCGTCCTGCTGGCGCACGATCTCGGTGGCGACCTTCAGGATCGTGCGGGCCCGCTGTTCCAGCGATCGGGTGAGCCAGTTGGCGTTCTGCAGCGCCTCGGACAGGAAGGCCTTGTCGCCCTCGGCGGAGGCGCCGCGGACGACCCGGGCATAGTAGCTCTGGTTGACCAGCACCCGCGGCAGCGCCTCGCCATTGAGTTCGACCAGCCAGGACCCGTCCGGGGCGGCGCGGACGAACACGTCCGGGATCAGCACCTCGACGGCGCTGGAGCCGAAGGCGCGTCCGGGCTTCGGATCGAGCCTCCGGATCTCGCCCAGCATCTCGACGAGATCCTCGTCGTCGACGCCGCACAGGCGGCGCAGGGCGGTGAAATCGCGCTTGGCCACGAGGTCGAGGCGGGAGACCAGGGCCTGCATCGCAGGGTCGTACCGGTCGCGCTCGCGCAGCTGGATCGCCAGGCACTCGGCGAGGTCCCGGGCGGCGATGCCGGGTGGGTCGAAGCTCTGGACCTGGGTCAGCACCCGGGCCACCGTGTCGGCGTCCGCGCCGAGGCGCTGGGCCACGCCCTCGACCGTCTCGCGCAGGTATCCGGCCTCGTCGACCGCGTCGATCAGGAACCCGCCGATCAGCCGCTCGACCGGATCCCGGGTCGCCAGCTCGAGCTGGCCCACGAGGTGGTCGCGCAGGGAAATCTCGGCCGTCAGGGCCGCCTCGAAATCCGGCGCCTCGGAATCGAAGCTGCCACCGCTGCTGCCGTAGGGCGGCGGGGTCAGTGAGAGCATGTCGCCCGCGGAGGATTCCTGGACCTGCGTCGGGGCGTCGTCGGGGAAGACGTTGTCGAGCCGCGCGTCGAAATCGGTGTCAATCTCACCGCGACTCGGATTGAGTTCCGGCGGTTGCCACGAATCGGGGTCGGATGCGTCGAACGGCTCGCCCGAGGTCTCGCTCGACGGACCGGCCGCGTCCGCGTCACCGGTCGCGGGGCCATCGGCTTCGGCGCGTTCCAGCAGGGGGTTCCGCTCCAGCTCGGTCTCGACATAGGCGGCGAGATCGAGGTGCGACAGTTGCAGGAGTTTGATCGCTTGCAGGAGCTGCGGCGTCATCACCAGGGCCTGGCCCTGACGCACTTCCAGCCGTTGCACCAAACTCATCAGCGGCCCCAATGCCCTTTCAGCGTGAACGACCAGCCGGGCGACGCTGCCAGCGGCATGGTTATTGCTTCTCGTGCACGATCACCTCTAAACCGATCTCCAGCGCCCGTCAAAGTACGTGGCTGCTCAACGGTGTTGGCAAGTTCCTGTTCGGGGCCGGCTCGTGGTGCCGAAGCCACATCCGATGGGTCTCCAATCTCGCGACGAAGCTTTAACGAAGCTCTGCACGTCTGCAGCGGCCCCGGAGCAGGTACGAGCATCCGCTCAGGCTACCGCAGAACTGTCCGACGATATAGTCCGGCCGAAACGCGATATTATGGAATGAAACGGGTTACGTTGGCAGTTAATTAAAAGATCGTGCTTTAGATTAACAAGTAATTTGCGAAATTTTAGATGTCGGTATTTTCGGTTTACGCCGTTCTGACTGCTCTTCGCAGAACGTTGGACTGGTCGAGGCATGCCGAGGAAGAGTTCCGCCGCGCCCGCGACCGGCGCAAGCCGGTGGATCGGCAAGAGGCTGCCCGCAGGGCTGCAACGTGCGCTAGGGACCATGGGTGTGGACGACGGGCGCTGTCAGGCTGCTGGTCGGGGGCGTTGCGACGCAAAAAGCATCTGGTGCGGACGGCGGGACTCGAACCCGCACGGCCTTGCGGCCGCAAGATTTTAAGTCTCGTGCGTCTACCGGTTCCGCCACGTCCGCATGGGCCCCTCGGTAGCCGCGACGGGGCACGCGATCAAGCCGGGGGCGTCCAGCTGTACAGCCAGGCGTAGCGGTCGCGCATGCCGTCGGGGCCGAGGCGGGCCATGACGGCGTTGCGGGCGAGGCCCACGAGGCCGCCGGCGTGGTAGGTCCGGCCGTTGGCGCGGGCGGCCTTCTGCACCCGCCGCACCCGGGCGGTGCGGTCCGTGGCGTAAGCCGCGAGCGCCGCCGGGACGTCCGCGTGGTCGGTGAGCGAGCGCGTCAGCACGGCGGCGTCTTCGATCGCGAGGGCCGCGCCCTGTGCCAGGTAGGGCAGGACCGGATGGGCGGCGTCCCCGATCAGCGCGACCCGGCCGGAGGCCAGCGGGCGGGCCACGGTCCGGTCGGCGAGTGACCAGACCAGCCAGGAATCGGGCAGGCCCAGAAGGTCGCGCAGCGGTCCGGCGCAGCCACGGAAATGGGCGCGCAGCACGGCGGGCTCGCCGAGGCGGCCCCAATCCTCGTCGCCCACCGCCTCGGGCACCACCGCCACGACGTTGAGGAAGCGTCCGCTCCGCACCGGATAGTGGACGACGTGCCGGCCGCGGCCGAGCCACAGGCCGGTGGCCGGGCCCTGCAGCGGCTCCGGCACCGCCTCGCTCGGGATCAGGGCGCGCCATGCGGCCGCGCGGCCCGGCCGGATCGGGGCCGCGTCGAGATGGCCGCGCAGGCGGGAGCGCAGGCCGTCGGCGCCGATGACGAGGTCGAACGGCAAGGCCTGCGTGCCGCCGCTGCTGCTCTCGGCGGTCAGGACCGCGCCGGCATCGGTCTCGGCCAGCCCGGTGATGGCGCGGCCCATCATCAGGCGGATCGCCGGGCGGCTGCGCAGGGCGTCGAGCAGCAGCGTCTGCAGGTCGGCCCGGTGGATCACGTAATAGGGCGCACCGAAGCGCTGCTGCGCCGGCCCGCCGAGGCTGACGCCGCCGATCCTCCGGCCGCTGTCGAGGGCGCGGACCTCGACCGCCGGCGGCTCGCTCGCGGCCCTGCGCAGCGCTGCAGAGAGGCCGAGGTCGGCCAGCACCCGGCTGGCGTTCGGGGAGATCTGTATCCCGGCCCCGACTTCGCTGAAGCCGGTGCGGCGCTCGATCACCGTGACGGAATGCCCGGCATCCGACAGCGCCAGGGCGGCGGTCAGACCGCCGATCCCGGCCCCGACGATCCCGATTTCCAAGGGCGTTCGACTGTCCGTGGGCAATGTGGGGTGTGCTACTCCGCGGCGACCGAGGCCGTGTCGTGCCAGACGCAGGCCTGCGGATCCGCCTCGTCGGCCTTGAGGCCGGCGCGGTAGCGATAGAGCGTCGAGCAGTACTGGCAGATGATCTCGGTGTCGGCGCCCATGTCGAGGAACACGTGCGGGTGATCGAACGGCGGCAGCGCGCCGATGCACATGAATTCCTTCACCCCGACAGCGACCACCGGGACGCCCGGCTCGTTGTGGAAGTGCGGTACCGCCTTGCCTGCCATACGGCCCTCGCCTGCCCCAGACCCGTCCACGGGGCGAATCTGCCCGGGCATCCCCGGGCGCCATGATCCCGCTTATGCCGCCAGCCCCGCGGCCCGCGCAAGCCTCCCCCGCCGCGCGTCCGCGCGCCGTTCCGCGCATGCGGCTTGGCCTGCCGCGCCCCGCGCCGTACATATGAGGGACACCCGTCCTCCGACGCCGCAAAAAGTCTCGACGATGCAACAGGAACAGGCCACCGCGCAGGGTACGCGCCGGGCGCCGGAGCCGCCGATCCACGGCCCGGAGGGATTCGAGGGCATGCGCCGGGCCGGGCGCCTGACGGCCGAGGCCCTGGATGTCCTGATGGAGGCGACCCAGCCCGGCGTCACCACCGAGGACCTCGACAAGCTCGCCTACACCTTCGCCATGGATCACGGCGCCTATCCGGCCTCGCTGCTCTATCGCGGCTATCCGAAGTCGATCTGCACCTCGATCAATCACGTGGTCTGCCACGGCATCCCGAACGACAAGCCCCTGCGCGAGGGCGACATCGTCAACCTGGATTGCTGCCTGATCCTCGATGGCTGGCACGGCGATTCAAGCCGGATGGCCTATGTCGGCGAGGTTCCCCGCAAGGCGCAGCGCCTGTGCGAGATCACCTACGAGGCGCTGATGCGCGGCGTCGCGGCCGTGAAGCCGGGCGGATCGACCAACGATATCGGCCGGGCGATCCAGACGTTCGCCGAGAGCGAGCGCTGCTCGGTGGTGCGCGACTTCTGCGGCCACGGGCTCGGGCGGATCTACCACGACGCCCCGACGATCCTGCACTACGTCGAGGCCAGCTACGACGTGCCCCTGAAGCCCGGCCAGTTCTTCACGATCGAGCCGATGATCAATCTCGGCCGCCCGGCCGTGAAGGTCCTGGGCGACGGCTGGACCGCGGTGACCCGGGACCGCTCGCTCTCGGCCCAGTTCGAGCACACCGTGGCGGTGACCGAGACCGGCGTCGAGATCTTCACGGTCTCGCCGAAGGGGCTGCATCAGCCCGTCAACCCGGCGGCCTGACCGGCCATGGCGGCGGGCGACGGAGCGGCCGGGCTGTTCCCCGACAGCGCCGCGCCCGTCGCCAAGGAGCCACCGCCGCATTTCCACGGCCACCGCGACCGCCTGCGGGAGAAGTTCGCGGTAGCCGGGGCCGAGGCGCTGCCGGACTACGAGCTGCTGGAGCTTGTCCTGTTCCGGGCGATCCCCCGGCGGGACGTGAAGCCCCTGGCCAAGGCCCTGGTCGCCCGGTTCGGCAGCTTCGCCGAGGTCCTGAGTGCCGAGCCGGCCCGTCTGATGGAGGTCGAGGGCGTGAGCGCCGGGGTTGCGGCCGACCTCAAGCTGATCGAGGCCGCGGGACGGCGGCTCGCCCGCGGCGCACTGCGCGAGCGCGAACTGCTCAATTCCTGGAGCGCGCTGAGCGAGTATCTGCGGGCCACCATGGCGTTCGCGGCACGCGAGGAGTTCCGCATCCTGTTCCTCGACAAGCGCAATCACTTGATCGCCGACGAGGTCCAGGGCCGCGGCACGGTCGATCACACGCCGGTCTATCCCCGGGAGGTCGCCCGCCGGGCCCTGGAACTCTCGGCGACCGCGATCATCCTGGCCCACAACCATCCCTCGGGCGACCCGGCCCCGTCGGCGGCCGACGTGGCGATGACCCGCGAGATCGTCTCGATCCTGGCACCCCTTAAAATTGTGGTGCACGACCATGTCATCCTCGGTCGAAACGGACATGCCAGCCTGAAAGGCCTCAAGCTGTTCTGATCTTCCGGCCGACTTGAGCGTTGGTGCCCGCGCGTATAGCCCTGCTGGGTGGCGCGTCTCTTGCCTCAAGAGCGGGAGCGTTAGGGAGAATCGGAATGGCGTTGACGGCCTTCGACGAGATGAACGGGATCGGCAACGGCGCCGCCGACCCGGCCGCCGTCCGCGACGCCTATGGCAAGCTGAAGACCTGGCTCGAGACCACGCCGCCCGAGCATTTCAACACCCGCCGCAGCCAGGCCGAGCTGCTGTTCCGCCGGATCGGCATCACCTTCGCGGTCTACGGCGACAACGAATCGACCGAGCGGCTGATCCCGTTCGATATCATCCCGCGGGTGATCACCAAGCCGGAGTGGGATTTCCTCGAGCGCGGGCTGAAGCAGCGGGTGACCGCGATCAACCTGTTCCTGAAGGACGTCTACGGCGCGCAGGAATGCATCAAGGCCGGCATCATCCCGGCCGACCTCGTCTACCGCAACGCCCATTACCGGATGGAGATGCGCTCGTTCCGGGTACCGCACGACCTGTACGTCCACGTGGCCGGCATCGACATCGTCCGCACCGGCGAGAAGGACTTCTTCGTCCTGGAGGACAACGCCCGGATCCCGTCCGGCGTGTCCTACATGCTGGAGAACCGGGAGGTGATGCTGCGGCTGTTCCCGGACCTGTTCTCCAAGCACCGGGTCGCGCCGGTCGAGAACTACCCGGACGCCCTGCTGGCGACCTTGCGCAGCCTCGCACCGGGCTCCACCACGCGCGACCCGACGGTGGTGCTGCTGACCCCCGGCCGCTACAACTCGGCCTTCTACGAGCACTCGTTCCTGGCCGACAAGCTCGGCGTCGAGCTGGTGGAGGCGTCCGACCTCTTCACCAAGGACGACGTGGTCTACATGCGCACCACCGAGGGGCCGCGCCGGGTGGACGTCATCTATCGCCGCCTCGACGACGACTTCCTGGATCCCCTGGTGTTCCGTCCCGATTCGGTCCTCGGCGTGCCGGGCCTGATGAACGCGTACGAGCGCGGCTCCGTGACCCTGGCCAACGCCGTCGGCACCGGCATCTCGGACGACAAGGCCGTCTACAGCTACATGCCGGAGATCGTGAAGTTCTTCACCGGCGAGGAGCCGATCCTGCACAACGTGCCGACCTATCGCTGCCGCGAGAAGGAGTCCTTCGCCTACGTGATGGACAACCTGTCCGAGCTGGTGGTGAAGGAGGTCAACGGCTCGGGCGGCTACGGCATGCTGGTCGGGCCGCATGCGAGCAAGCGCGAGATCGAGGATTTCGCCAAGAAGCTCAAGCATGCCCCGGACGGCTTCATCGCCCAGCCGACCCTCTCGCTCTCGACCTGCCCGACCTTCGTGGCCTCCGGAGTCGCCCCGCGCCACGTCGACCTGCGGCCCTTCGTGCTCAACGGCGCGGACCAGATCCGCATCGTGCCCGGGGGGCTGACCCGCGTCGCGCTGAAAGAGGGGTCCCTGGTCGTCAATTCCAGCCAGGGCGGTGGTACGAAGGACACCTGGGTGCTCGACGCTTAAAGGTTCAACGCCTCACCCATCCAGACGCGCCGCCTGCCGCCGAGCCGATCCGAGTTCGCACACCATGCTCTCCAGGACTGCCGACAACCTCTTCTGGCTCTCGCGTTACGTGGAGCGCGCCGACTTCGTCGCGCGCATCCTCGACGCGGCGCACCGGCTCGCCTCGCTGCCGAGCAGCTACGGCGGCGGCGAGACCAACGAGTGGGAATCCGCCCTCGCCTCGGCGGGCGACCCGGACCTGTTCAAGCCGCATTACAGCGTCGTCAATGCCGACACGGTCTGCGACTTCCTGGCCTTCAGCCCGCACAATCCCTCGTCGATCCGCTCCTGCATCGAATCGGCCCGCGAGAACGCCCGCTCGGTGCGCACCGCGCTCACCACCGAGATGTGGGACGCGATCAACGGCGCCTGGCTGGAGCTGCGCAACTACGCCGGCAAGGAACTCAGCCGCGACGAGTTCAGCCGCTTCCTCGACTGGGTGAAGACCGTCTCGCTGACCTTCGACGGCTCGGCCTTCCGCACCATGCTGCGCAACGACGCGTTCTGGTTCACCCGCCTCGGCACGGCGATCGAGCGGGCCGACAACACTGCCCGCATCCTCGACGTGAAGTACCAGATCCTCCTGCCGCAGAACGAGACGGTCGGCGGCAGCCTCGACTACTTCCAGTGGACCACGATCCTGCGCGAAGTCTCGGCCTTCAACGCCTATCACTGGGTCTATCGCGAGAGCGTCAAGCCGCTGCTGGTGGCGGACCTCCTGATGCTGAACAAGCAGATGCCGCGATCCTTCGCCAATTGCTACGGCGTGATCGTCGAGTATCTCGATCTCGTCGCCGACGCCTACGGTCGCCGCGGCCCGAGCCAGCGCCTGGCCGGAAACATGCTGGCCAAGCTCGACAGCGAGGATATCGACCGCGTGTTCAACTCCGGGCTCCACGAGTTCGTCGAGGCGTTCATCGCGGAGAACAACAAGGTGGGCGAAGCCATCGCGAAGCAGTATCTGGTCGGGTAGCGGATCGTCCCGGAGGTCGGATCCGGGACGATCCGCCGAGCGTATGACGAAGCATCGTCGTCGCCCGAACGCCGGCACCACCCGTTCGGGTTGATGCAATCGGAAAGACAGACAGGCCCGGCGCATGCGCATCCGCGTGGTCCACGAGACCATCTACACCTACGAGCACCCGGCCCGCGGCCTCGTCCAGGTCATGCGCCTGACGCCGCGGGACCATGACGGGCAATATGTCCGCACCTGGCGGATCGACACCTCCATCGACGGGCGGCTGACCGCCCGCGAGGATGGATTCGGCAACATCGTCCACTGGTTCACCCCGGACGCGCCGGCCGACGCGCTGACCATCCGGGTCACCGGCTCGGTCGACACGGAGGATACCCACGGGGTGGTCCGCGGCACGGTCGAGCGCCTGCCTGACGAGTTCTACCTGCGGGACACGGATCTCTGCACGACCAGCGCGGAGCTGCAGGTCTTCGCCGAGCGGGTCGCCACCGACGGCGACAGCAAGCCGCTCGCGCTCCTGCACCGCCTGCGCGACGCCGTTCCTCAGACGGTGGTCTACGAGCCGGGGCCGGCCGCCAACGGCGTGCCCGCCGCCACGGCGTTCGCCGCCGGCAAGGGCATCTGCCAGGATTTGACCCACGTCTTCATCGCCGCCGCCCGCCATCTCGGCATCCCGGCCCGCTACGTCGCGGGGTACCGCGCGCGCGGCGACGGCCAGGCCGATGTCGAGGCGCCGCACGGCTGGGCCGAGGCGTTGGTGCCGGATCTGGGTTGGGTGGCGTTCGACGCCTGCTACCAGGACACCCCGTCCGACGGCACCATCCGGGTCGCCACCGGGCTGGACTACCTGGGCGCGGCGCCGATCCGCGGCAGCCGCACCGGAGGCGGGACCGAGACACTGGACGTCAAGCTCCGCGTCGAGCAAGGCAGGGACGCCGCACAATCCTGATTCTGCGCCCGATTCCCTGGAAGACGGGCCGCCGGCTCGACGGGAGCCGGAAGCCCACCCCGCGAGAGCCCGAGATCCATGACCTATTGCGTCGGTGTCCTCGTCGAGGAGGGGCTCGTGATGGTCGCCGACACCCGCACCAATGCGGGGCTCGACGACATCTCGACCTACCGTAAGCTCCACCACTTCAACGTGCCGGGCGAGCGGGTGATGATGCTGGCTTCGGCCGGCAACCTGTCGATCACCCAGTCGGTCCTGAGCCTGCTTCAGGAGGGTGTGCCCAGCGACGACGGCGAGCCGCCGCAGAAGCTGATCGAGGCGCCCACGATGTTCCAGGCGGCGCAGCTCATCGGGCGCGCCATCCGGCGGGTGCGGGCGATCGAGCGGGACGGGTTCGAGGCGGCCAGCATCCGGTTCTCGATCTCGCTGCTGTTCGGCGGCCAGATCGCCGGCGAGGGCATGCGGCTGTTCCTGATCTACTCGGCCGGCAACTTCATCGAGTGCAGCACCGACGCGCCCTTCCTCCAGATCGGCGAGCACAAATATGGCAAGCCGATCCTCGACCGGGCGGTGAAGTTCGAGAGCGACCTCTACGACGCCCTGAAAGTGAGCCTCGTCTCGATGGATTCGACCATGCGGTCGAACCTCGGCGTCGGCCTGCCGATCGACATCGCGGTCGCCCGCCGCAACGGCCTCGACCTCGAGGTGAACCATCGGATCGAGGCCGGTGAGGGTTATTTCCACGACCTGCGCGAGCGCTGGTCGGCCGCGCTCCGGGCCGCGCACCGGGCGATCCCGCGCCCGCCCTACGGCCCGACGGCCAAATAGGGCCGGCCCGGAAAGGTCAGGTGGCCGGCTCGATGGCCCGGTCCGCGCTCCTGACCACGGCGCGCGTGTAATCCTCCCACAAAGCCGCGTAGAGCGGCACGGTTCGCAGCAGGTCGTCGTGCCGCCCGTCGCCGAGCAGGCGGCCGTCGTCGAGGACCAGGATCCGGTCGGCCTTGCGCGCCGCGGCGAGATGGTGGGTGACGAGGATCAGCAGCCGCTCGCGGCCCCAGGCCGTGAGGTTGCGCTCCAGCGCGAGGGCGGCTTCCGGGTCCAGGAAGGCGGTCGGCTCGTCGAGGAGCGCCACCGGCGGGTTGCGGATCACCGCACGGGCGATCGACAGGCGCTGGCGCTGGCCGCCCGACAGGGTCCGGCCGCCCTCGCCGAGGGACGTCTCGAGACCCTCGGGCAGGGTCTCGACGAGTCCGCGCAGCCCGGCGAAGTCCAGGGCCGCGTCGAAGGCCGCCGCATCCGGGCGTTGCGCGGCGAGGTTTTCGCGCACGCTGCCGGAGAACAGCATCGTATCCTGATCCACGGTGCCGATCCGGCCGCGCAGCCATCGGGGATCGTAGTCTCGCAGATCGGCGCCGCCGATCTCGACCCGGCCGCTATAGTCGCGCTGCAGGCCGAGCAGGATGCGCAGCAGGGTCGACTTGCCCGAGCCGTTGCGTCCGACGATGGCCACGATGCCGCGCTCGGGTAGGGTCGCCGTGAGATCCCGCAGCGCCGGCCGCGCCGCCCCCGGATAGGTCAACGAGACGCCGTCGAGGCGGATGCCGCCGGGGCCGATCCGGCGCAGCGGCGGATGGCGGCCGGCCCGCTCGCGGGGCATGCCGAGGAAGCCGCCGATCTCGCGGATCGCGACGTTCACCTCCTGGGCCATGCGCAGGATGTCGGCGCTGCCGAGAAGCGGGCCGGTGATGCGGGCCGCGACCACCTGGATCGCCAGGAACTCGCCGACCGTCAGGTGGCCGCCATAGATCCGCCAGCAGCCCACGCCGATGACCAGCAGCGTCATCGCCCGCGAGACCGCCTGGGACCGCAGCCCGTAGCGCCGCTGCAGGTCCATGACGCCGCTCAGTTCGGCAAGCGTGCTGTCCGTCACCGTATTCCAGCGCCGCATCCGCCCGGCTTCCAGGGCGAGCGCCTTCACGGTGGCCAGGCCGTTGACGCTCTCCGCCAGGGTGCCGTCCCGGACGCTGATCGACTGGTAATAGGCCTTTGCGGATTTCCAGATGCCGCTGATCTGGTTGCTGGCGATCACGACGATCAGCGGCGCCGCCACCGCGAGCGTCGCCCCGACCGCGACGTCGTAGTAGAGGACCAGGCCGAAGGCGACGAGCGCGCCGCCGGCATCGATCACCGTGTTCGGGATCTGATGCAGGACGAAGTCCCGGATCTTCGTGATCTGCTGGAAGTGGTTCAGGACCTCGCCGGACTTGAAGCCGGCACCGTCGATCCGCACCCGCAGCAGGTGGGCGAAGACGCGGCGGGAGATCCGGCGGTCGAGGAAGACCGCCAGCGCGATGGTCAGGCGCCCCCGGAACGCGGTGAGCCCGACCTCGGCGGCGATCGACAGGAGCGCGAGCAGCGCCAGCCCGAGCAGGTGCAGGTCGGCCTGCCCGGCCACGATCGCATCGACGATGCGCTGGGTGGCGACCGGAAAGACCAGCCCGGCGCCGTATCCCGCCGCGATCGCGATCAGAAGCCGGGTCACCTGTCCCCGGCGCAACGCAAGCGAACGGCCGAGCCAGCGCCAGCCAAAGGACGATCGGTCTCCCGCAACACCACCCCCGCGCTCCGAATCGGGCGCGGAGTGAGGCATACATTCGCGGCGCTGGCGACCGCTCCGCGGCGGTCCACCCGGAGACGCCGTCCGCGTGCGCCCGACGGGGGTTACGGCTCGCACCCCTCCCAGGCCGCCAGGATGCGACGGGCGGCGGCTGCGGGCTCGGCGGCGTGCATCAGCGCGCCCATCACGGCGACCCCGGCCGCGCCCGCATCCCGGCAGAGGGGGATGCGCTCCGGCGTGACGCCGCCGAGGGCGACGATCGGCAGGCCGGCGCGACGGGCCGCCGCGATGCCTTCCGGACCGAGGGCCGGGCCGTAGCCGGGCTTGCTGGCGGTGGGGAAGACGGGGCTCAGGGTGACATAGTCGGCGCCGGCCCTGGCGGCCGCCTCGACCTCCACGGGTGCGTGGGCCGAGATCCCGATCAGCGCATCCGGCCCGAGGGCCGCGCGGGCCGCCGAGACCCAGTCCGGCCCGGTGCCGCCGCCGAGATGCACGCCGTCCGCCCCGAGCGCCCGGGCCAGGGCGATGTCGCCGCCGACCGTCAGGAACCCGCCCGCCGCGCGGAGCCTCGCGGCGATGCCGGCGCCGAGGCTGCGGCGCGCTTCCGGGTCGAGGTCGCGGTCGCGGAACCAGACCCAGCGGACGCCGCCGTCGAGCGCCGCCTGCACGGTGTCGGCCAGGGGCCGGGCGTGGCCGTGCCGGTCCGTCACAGCCAGCAGCCGCGACGGCAGGGGTCTCACGAGCCGACGAGGCCGAGTTGCGGGCTCGACGGATCGGCCCGGCCGCGGCGGGGGATGCGGCCGGCGCAATAGGCATCGCGCCCGGCCTCGACCGCGCGGCCCATGGCCCGGGCCATCCGCACCGGGTCGTCGGCCTTGGCGATGGCGGTGTTGATCAGGCAGGCCGCCGCCCCGAGTTCCATGGCGATGACCGCGTCCGAGGCGGTGCCGATGCCGGCATCGACGATCACCGGTACGCGCGCACGGCGGCAGATCAGCTCGATATTGGCCGGGTTGGCGACCCCCATGCCGGAGCCGATCAGCGAGCCCATCGGCATGATCGCGGCGCAGCCGAGATCCTCGAGGCGCTGGCAGACGACCGGATCGTCGTTGCAATAGGGCAGGACCACGAATCCTTCGTCCACCAGGTGGCGGCACGCCTCGATCAGCTCGGCCACGTCGGGATAGAGGGTCTCTCGGTCGCCGATCACCTCGACCTTGATCCAGTTGGTGTCCAGCGCCTCGCGGGCGAGCTCGGCGGTCATGATCGCGTCGCGGGCGGTCTCGCAGCCGGCGGTGTTAGGCAGGAAGCGCTTGCCCTTGAGGATCCGCACGGTGTCCGAGCCGTGGCCCTGGAGTGAGACCCGGCGGATCGAGGCGGTGACGACCTCGGCCCCCGACACCGCGACCGCGTCGCGCATGATCGCCTGCGTCGGGTAGCTGGCGGTGCCGATGAACAGCCGCGAGGACAGCTCCACGCCTGCGATGGTGAAGCGGTCCGCCTCGGTCTCGGGGCGCAGCGGCGTGACGGTGTGGTCCATGGTCAACCTCCCTGCATGGCGCGGACGATCTCGACCCGGTCGCCCTCGGCGACCGGCGTCTCGTCCCAGTCCCGGCGGCGCAGCACGCGGCCGTTCAGCGCGATGGCGATGCCCTGCGGGCTCTCGATGCCGGTCTCGTCGGCTTCGGCCCGGAACAGGGCCGCGATGGTTTCGACCGCGAGATCCCGCATCTCTCCGTTCACCAGAAGCTTCATGCCGAGGCCCTCCTGGGTTCGGGTCGGTGGAAGCGCGCCCGGGTGAACGGCTTGGCGATCTCGGGAAGTGCGCCGCGTGTGACGAGTTCGGCCACCGCGTCGGCGGTCACGGGGGCGAGCAGGTAGCCGTTGCGGTGATGGCCGGTGGCGACGACGAGGCCCGGCGCCAGCGTGTCGATGATCGGCGCGTCGTCGTCCGAGGTCGGGCGGTAGCCGCCCCACACGGCCTCGACCTCCATCTCCTCGACGCCGGGCAATACCCGGCGCGCACCCTCCAGCAGGGCGTAGAGGCCGCCGGCGGTGATGCCCGACCGGAAGCCGCAATCCTCCACGGTGGCTCCGACGATCAGCTGGCCGTCGCTCTTGGGCGCCATGTGGACCTGTTCGGTCCAGATCATCCGGCTGAGCGTGCCGGTGCGCGCGGTGGTGCGCAGGGCCATCGACTGGCCCTTGAGCGGCCTCACCGGCAGGGCGAGGGTTTCGGGCAGCAGGCCGCCCTCCCCGCTCCACGCGCCGGAGGCCAGCACGACGGTATCGGCCGTCACGGACCCTTCGCCGGCCCGGATGCCGGTGACGCTGCCGCCGGACCAGTCGAGCCCAGCCACGGCCGTGCCCTCGACGAGCGTCACGCCGGCACGTCGGCAGGCCTCGGCCAGCGCCGCCATCACGAGGCGGGGATCGACCTGGTGATCCGACGGGCAATGGACGCCTGCGGTGACGGAGGGGCGCAGGGCCGGCTCCAGCCGCCGCACCTCGGTACCCGGCAGCCACGCGGCATCGAGGCCCGAGCGGCGCTGCAGGTCGTAGCGGAAGCGCAGGCGCTCGACCTCGTCGCGGCCGATGGCGACCACCACGGTGCCGTCCGCGCGGTAATCGATCGGCAGCCCGGTCTCGACTTCGAGGGCGTCGCGGAATCCCGGCCAGAGCCGGAGGGATTCGAGGGCGAGCGGCAGCAACGGATCGGAGCCAGGCTCGTGCTCGGCGGCCGGGGCCAGCATGCCGGTGGCGGCCAGGCTCGCGCCTGCGCCGATCGTGTTGCGCTCGACGACGACCACCGAGCGGCCGGCGCGTGCGAGCCGCCAGGCGATCGACAGGCCGATCAACCCGCCGCCGACGATGGCGACATCGGCACGCGCCGGCAGCGAGGCCTGCGCGGCGAGGCCGGCCGGGAGGCGGCGGCGTCCGATCGGTGAAACGGGGCGGTCAAAAGCCAAAGTCATCTCCGCGGATTTCCGTCGCGAAGATCGGGCCGTGTGCTTCGGTGAGAAGCGGTGGCCTGCCATTGAGGCGGCCGCGGTCCAATCCCTACGCCGGTATGAGCCGGATCAGGTTCAAAGGATTTCCGCGCCGCAGGTCCGGGTGGACGTGCCAGCGGTTTCTCAGCCCCTTGCCGGGGATCTCCCTGGAACAACGATAGATCTGGTCGCGCGGGCCCCGCGGGTCAAGCCCGATACCGTGAGCCGGGGTCTGGGATGCAACATTCTTGGAGGCGCAGTAACCGATCGGATCTCCGGTCCAAGGCCTACCGCTGAATCGCGTCGCTTGCCGATTGAGCGATATGCGCCACGCTCGATCATTGAAGGCGTCGGCAGCACGAACGCGCATGCCGACATGTCTGCGCCAGCGATTCCCAGATTTTTTATTTTTTGGATGTCCAATCAGCAATGTTCAATGAAATTTCCACAAATATTAGTCGTATATTTTGAACATAATTCTAGTCGAACCGCCATTAATTATGCGATTTACCTAATAAACATCAAAAAAACGATTTGATGCGGGGTGTCAGATTGGTTGACGAGGAGGTTTGCTCTATTAAAAGACGCAGCACGATTAGAGGCGGTGTAACGGAATTTTCTTTGGGTGCATAGGCATGAATAGTTTTGGTCAAAAAATTTGCCTTTCCATGATCGTCAATAATGAGGCTCACGTTATTCGCAGGTGTCTTGATTCTGTGAGGCCGATTATTGACCATTGGGTCATTGTCGATACCGGCTCGACGGATGGAACACAGGATGTCATCCGGGCAGCGATGGCAGACATGCCCGGTACGCTTGTAGAGAGACCCTGGGTCGATTTCGCCTTCAACCGCACCGAGGCTTTAAAATTAGCGCGCCCGCACGCCGCCTATAGTTTGATCATCGATGCCGACGATCAATTGATAATTCCCAATGATTTCTCGATGCCGAAGCTCATTGCGGCAGGGTACATGCTGACGATTTTGGATGAAAATACAGAATACTGGCGTATACAACTGGTTAAAAATAACAAAAACTGGCGCTATCGAGGCGTCGTGCATGAATTTCTGGAGTGTCAAAAGGGCCCGCCAACACCCAAGCTGCCCCTTGCCATGCGTCGCGGCGACGATGGAGCACGTCATCGCGATCGGTCGTCGGAACGACGAGATTTGGCGGTTCTGGAAAGAGCGTTAGCTGCTGAAAAAGACTCATTCATGATCGCGCGATACACGTTCTATCTCGCGCGATCTTATCGCGATGTCGGCGAAGATCTCAAGGCGCTGGATTGTTATCTGAAGCGAAGCAGCCTTGGGTATTGGAAGGAAGAAGTATACATCAGTTTATTGAACGCTGCCTGGCTCATGGAGAAATTGGATGAGCCCGCGGAAAAAGTCTTGAAGCTGTACGATCGCATGATTCCCGTCTGTCCGGCACGGGCTGAGGCACGCCACAGCGCTAGCCAATACTGTAGGCGCAAGGAGAAGTTTGCGGCGGGATACCGGTATGCGGAGTCCGGACTGTCCCTAAAGGCGCCAAAAGAAGGCATCGCAATAATGCCCTGGATTTACGATTTCGGATTGCTGGAAGAATTTTCCATTCACGCGTATCACACGGCGCAACACAAGGCCTGCGCGGCGGCATGCCTGAAAATACTCGACCTGCCGGGAGTTCCAGACGAGGTTCTCACCCGGACCGCAGCCTTGGCAAACGCAGTTCTGGTCAAGATGGCCGAGTCGGTGCCCGGATCGGGATAATTCCAGCACGGGTCCACGATCTTTCGATTATGGAGAGCCTAAAAGCTGGGGCAGTCGGAAAAATATCCGCGTCACTCGGCTAAGCACAGAGCTTTTACACGGCGATCATGTGATTATTACGTATGGGGAGAGTTTATCAGTCCTGTGAAATTTTGCGAAAACTCTCAGCTCGGCGCGCGCGGCCGCAAGAACTTCGGGCGGAACACCGCCATCGGCTCCCGGAAGCCGTCGAGGACGTGCTCGCCCAGCGGGATCGGATCGCCCCAGAGGAAGTCCACGAACGGCTTCGACATCAGCAGTGGCTCGCCGAGCTGGCGGTTCAGCCGGGCGATCCGGCTGGCGAGGTTCACGTCGCGGCCGATGACCGTGAAGTCGAGCCGGGAGCCCGAGCCGACATTGCCGTAGGCGGCCTCGCCGTGGTGGAGCGCGATTCCCGCCGCCACCGGCACCGAGAACTGATGCAGGGCGTTGGCCTCGTCGAGGGCCGCCAGCGCGTTCTGGGCTGCAGTGAGCGCCCCCTTGGCGGCGCCGCCAAGGTCGTCTCCGGATTCCCGGAAGATCGCCAGCAAGCCATCGCCCAGATACTTCAGGACCTCGCCGCCTTCGCGCTCGATCGGCGGCACCAGGCAGTCGAAGAACACGTTGAGCAGCCCGACTGCCTCCTCGGGGGTCATGTCGGCCGAGGTGCGGGTGTAGTCGCGCATGTCGGCGAACAGGATCGCCGAGCGGATCCGCGTCACCTGTCCGCGGCGGATGTCGCCGGCCAGGATCGCCCGGTGCGGCTCGTCGCCGACGTAGAGCCGCAGCACGTGGTCGAGCTGTTTGTTGAGGACGCGCATCTCGGCCACGGCCGCGAGCGCCGGCATGACGAAGCGGAGGATCGCGATGTCGTCCTCGCCGAACCCGTCGGGCGCCTTCGTGGCAAAGGTGATGCCGTTCTTGGTGCCGTTGGTGAAGAACAGCGGCGCCACGACGTAGTGGGTGTAGCCGCCGGCCTTCAGGTCCGGGATGATCGCGTAGGCGTCGTCCGGCGTCTCAGCGATGTCGAGGATCAGCCATTCGCCGGTCTCGTGGACCGTGTGGAACGGGCTGTTGAGATAGGCCTCCTGCGAGCGGCCCCCGTGCGGGAACAGCCGCACGCTGGTGCCGCCGTCCCGGGTCCAGACCCGGCCGACGCCGGCATATTCCGAGTGCAGGGTGTCGATCGCCGTGGAGGCCCGGTCCACCGGCACGCCGATGGCGATCAGCCGCTCGGCGAGGCCGGAGAGCATGTCCTCGGCCTTCTGCAGCCGCGCGCCCTCGCCCAGCAGCCAGTCGCGGATGCCCACCGAGGGCTGGAGCGCGCCGAAGGGCACGTCGTCGGCTTCGGAGCCGTCCGCGAAGGCCGTCGGCAATCCGGGCGTTGGCGGGCGGCGTTCGAGCATGGCGCCAAGGTGGGGACCGCGCAGCCGCCTGGCAACGCGGTCGGAGGAGAGGCGCCGCGGTGGGCCGCGACGGGGGCTCAGTTGTCCAGGAAGCTCCGGAGCTTCCGGCTACGCGACGGGTGCTTCAGCTTGCGCAGCGCCTTGGCCTCGATCTGCCGGATGCGCTCGCGGGTCACCGAGAACTGCTGGCCGACCTCCTCAAGGGTGTGGTCGGTGTTCATGCCGATGCCGAAGCGCATGCGCAGCACGCGCTCCTCGCGCGGGGTCAGCGACGCCAGCACCCGGGTCGTGGTCTCGCGCAGGTTCGACTGGATCGCCGCGTCGATCGGCAGGACGACGTTCTTGTCCTCGATGAAGTCGCCGAGGTGGCTGTCCTCCTCGTCGCCGATGGGCGTCTCGAGGGAGATCGGCTCCTTGGCGATCTTCAGGACTTTCCGCACCTTCTCCAGCGGCATCGCCAGCTTCTCGGCCAGCTCCTCCGGAGTCGGCTCGCGGCCGATCTCGTGCAGCATCTGACGCGAGGTCCGGACGATCTTGTTGATCGTCTCGATCATGTGCACCGGGATGCGGATCGTGCGGGCCTGGTCGGCGATCGAGCGGGTGATCGCCTGCCGGATCCACCAGGTGGCGTAGGTCGAGAACTTGTAGCCGCGGCGGTACTCGAACTTGTCGACCGCCTTCATCAGGCCGATGTTGCCCTCCTGGATCAGGTCCAGGAACTGCAGGCCGCGGTTCGTGTACTTCTTGGCGATCGAGATCACGAGGCGCAGGTTCGCCTCGATCATCTCCTTCTTGGCCTGCCGGGCCTCGCGCTCGCCCTTCTGGACCATGTTGACGATGCGGCGGTACTCGCCGATCTCCAGGCCGGTCTCGGAGGCGAGGTCCAGGATCTGGGCGCGCAGCTCCGTCACCTGCTTCGAGCCGCGCTCGACCAGGTTCTTCCAGCCCTTGCCGCCCAGCGTGCCGACCCGCTCCATCCAGTTCGGATCGAGTTCGTAGCCCTGGTAGTGGCGCAGGAACTCGTCCCGGGCCACGCCATGGCTCTCCGCGTAGCGCATCAGCCGGCCCTCGTGGCCGATCAGCTGCTTGTTGATCGAGTAGAGCTGGCCGACCAGGGCCTCGATGCGGTTGTTGTTGAGCGACAGCGACTTCACGTCGGCGACGACGCTGTCCTTCAGCTCGATCTGCTTCTGGTTCTGGGCCGGGCTGTTCTTCTCGCCGGCGGCCTTGCGGTCGGCGCCCTCGGTCTGGAACTTGCGCAGCTTGCGGTAGTTCGCGGCGATCGCGTCGAAGGTCTCGAGGACCCGCGGCTTGATCTCCGCTTCCATGGCGGCGAGCGAGACGTTGTTCTCGAGGTCGTCCTCGTCGTCGCCGCCCTCCGGGGGCGCGGGCGGCTCGGCCTCCTCGGCGCTCTCCTCGCTCTCGCCCTCGGCGATCTGCGGCGCGTTCTTGCCGTCCGGGCCGGCGTAGGTCGCCTCGAGATCGATGATGTCGCGCAGGAGGACCTTGCCCTCCACGAGCTCGTCCCGCCAGATGATGATGGCCTGGAAGGTCAGCGGGCTCTCGCAGAGGCCCGCGATCATTGCCTCGCGGCCGGCCTCGATGCGCTTGGCGATCGCGATCTCGCCCTCGCGGGACAGGAGCTCCACCGAGCCCATCTCGCGCAGGTACATCCGCACCGGATCGTCGGTGCGGTCGGTCGGCTCCTTGGTGGTCGTGGCGACGGTGACGGCGCGCGTCGGCGCGACCTCGGCCACCTCGCCACCCTCGGATTCCTCCTCCTCGCCGTCGGCGCCGTTCGCCGTCTTCTCGGTGGTTGCGGCCTCGTCGGTCTCCTCGGCCTCGACCACGTTGATGCCCATCTCGGACAGCTGCGAGAGCACGTCCTCGAGCTGATCAGGATCGGACTGGCCCTCGGGCAGGACCTCGTTGACCTCTTCGTAGGTCACGTAGCCGCGCTTCTTGGCGAGCTTGACCATCCGCTTGACCGAAGCATCCGTCAGGTCGAGGAGCGGCCCGTCGGTCTGCTGCTCGGGGGCAGCGTCCGTCTCGTCCCGTTCCGTTGCCTTCGTCGCCATGATCAGCCTATTGTTTCGGGTGCGGTGCGCTGCGGGGGCCTGACTAAGGCCGCTCCACGCCGTCGGCGCCGCGATACTTGCGAGTGGCCCCGGATTGCTCCGGACGCCTTGAGTCGTCGGGTTCCGTATGCAAGCCCGAGGCTTGACCGATTGTTAACTAACGCGGGGTTCGGCCCGTCGCCACCGCCATCGCACGGCCGTCATGCGGCGGTCGAGTCGTTCGACACCGGCTTGTCGGCTTCAGCCTCGGCGGCGATGACGGTCTCCAGCCTCGCCTTGACTTCGCAGAGCCATGCCCACCCGGCATCGGTCGGATCGTCCTCAAACGCCTGCCGTGCTTCGCGAAGTTCGCTATGTAGCGCGCCAGCCTGCCGGTGCAAGATCATCGCCTGTCTAAGAGCGTCCGCGCGCTGCTGCGGATCGGCGTGCGGGGACAGCGTAATCCGGTCCCGGGAGCGGGCCAGCGCCAGAATCCGCTCCGCCGCCTCTCCGAGGCTGGCCCGTGTGATGCGGATTTGCAACAGGTCCGCGTTCGTTTGTCCATCCTCTGCGGCACAGGCGACCAGGACCGACAGGAGCGCCCGGGCGTCGGGGTGCTCGAAGTCGAGTTCCGAGACCTCGTCGCCGAACTCGCCGAGCATCTCCGGGTGCACCAGCAGCGTGCCGGCGATCACCGCCTCGCGCACCGGCGCCGCCCCGGAGAAGCCCGCCGAGGCGGTCATCGAGGCGCTGGGGCTGCCGGTGATGCGCGGCGAGACCGGCTCGCCCGGCCGGACGAAGCGGCGGCCCTGCCCCTTCGGGCCTGGCCCGGGCCCGCCGGAACGGGCGTTCCGGGGCGACAGGCTGCGCAGCCGCTCCTCGATGTCGTCGCGGTAGTAGCGCTTGACGGTCTCGTCGCGGATCGTGGCGACGGTGGCCCGCAGCGTCTGCGTCAGCCCGGCCCGGCGCTCGGGCGTATCGGCCGGCCCCGATTCAAGCGCCCGGCGCCAGAGCAGTTCCGACAGGGGCAAAGCAGCCTGCAGCACCTGGTCGATCGCCCCGGGACCGCCCGAGCGCAGCAGGTCGTCGGGATCCTGACCGCCCGGCAGCAGGGCGATCCGCAGCGAACGGCCGGGTTCCAGGGCCGGCAGGGCGATGTCGAGCGCCCGGAAGGCCGCCCGCTGCCCGGCCTTGTCGCCGTCGAAGCACAGGATCGGCTCGTCGGCATGGCGCCAGAGCAGAGCCAGCTGCTCCTCGGTGAGTGCAGTGCCCAGCGGCGCCACGGTCTCGGGATGGCCGGCCAGCGTCATGGCGATGACGTCGACATAGCCCTCGACCGCGATGATCGAGCTGCGCTCGTGGGAGGCTTTGCGGGCACCGTGGAGGTTGTAGAGCGTCCGGCCCTTGTGGAAGAGCGGCGTCTCGGGCGAATTCAGGTACTTGGCGCGCACCTCCTTGGAGAGCGCCCGCCCCCCGAAGGCGACGACCCGGCCGCGGGTATCGGTGATCGGGAACATCACCCGGTCGCGGAAATAATCGTACGGGACCGAGACATCCTCGCCGCCGGCGAGCAGGCCCAACTCGACCATCAGCGCCTTGTCGACCCCCTGCCCGGCCAGGTGGTCGCGGAGGGCGTAGCGTTCGTTCGGCGCGTAGCCGAGCCGGAAGGCTCGCTGCGTCTCGTCCTTGAGCCCCCGGCGTTCGAGATAGGCCCGCGCCTCGCTGCCCGGCCCGGCCCGCAGGCGGTCCTCGAACCACCGCGCGGCCATCTCCATGACCTCGATCGCCCCGGCGCGCTGCTTCTCGGCGACGCGGGTATCTTCCGTGGGCGCCGGCAGGCTCACGCCGGCCTCGCTCGCCAGCCGCTCCACGGCCTCGGGAAAGCTCAAGCCCTCCGTTTCCATCAGGAACGTGAAGATGTCGCCGTGCTTGGACGACGAGAAGCAATGATAGAACTGCTTCTGATCGTTGACGTAGAAGGACGGCGTCTTCTCGGCGTTGAACGGCGACAGGCCGCGCCACTCGCGGCCGGCCTTCTTCAACTGCACCCGCCGCCCGACCACGGCGGAGGCCGGCAGCCGGGCGCGGATCTCTTCCAGGATGTGGGGCGGATAGCGCACGGGGCCTGCGGATCGACTGCCTGACCGCCGAGTATAGAGCGCCCGGGCGGTCCGAGTCCCGCCCGGTCATTCGGCAGTTCGGCCGGGCGGGGATTGTGGGGAGAAATGTCGCCGCTCGATCATACCGATCTGCCTCAGTGGGATCGCTTCCCTCCGGCGGAAACGTATATACAATCGTATCGACGACGGTTCGATTCTTGGCTACGATGATGCCGACAGCCGGGTTCGCTTGGGACGAGCGCAAGCGAGTCGTGAACTTCGAAAAGCACGGCATCGATTTCCGCGATGCCGCCGGCATTTTCGACGGTCCGCATCTGACGGTCGAAACGATCCGGAACGGCGAAACGCGGAAGGCGAGCCTGGGTCGAGTCGCTCACTCGGTCATCGCAGTGGTTGGACCGATCGGGCGGGCGTCGTGCGGATCATCTCGGCAAGAGCTGCGAGGCGACATGAGAGACAAGCCTACACGGCGCGCTTCGGACACTGATCGCGCGGCCGGCCAGACGGACTGGGACCGAATCGCTACCCTCGGCGACGCCGAGATCGCTGCCGCCGTGGCGGATGATCCCGATGCTGCGCCTCTCGATATCGACTGGTCGCGCGCCGAGGTCGTGATGCCGCCGCGCAAGGTTCCCGTCTCGATCCGGCTGGACACCGACGTGCTCGATTATTTCAAGCACGAGGGTGCCGGCTACCAGAGCCGGATCAACGCGGTGCTGCGCAGCTACATGGCCGCACGGATCGCCCGAGGGAGCGACGACTGAGCCTCAGCCCTTCGCTGCCAGCGCGGCCTTCACCAGCCCGCTCGCCTTGCCGAAATCCATCCGGCCCGCGAAGGTGCCCTTCAGGGCGGCGATGACCCGGCCCATGTCCTTCTGGCCCGCGGCGCCGGTCTCGAGGATCGCGGCGTCGACCGCCGCCTTCATCTCGGCCTCGTCCATCTGCTTGGGCAGGAACGCCTCGATGATCGCGATCTCGGAGCGCTCGTTGGCGGCGAGTTCCGGACGTCCGCCCTGCTCGTAGACCGTAGCCGATTCGGTGCGCTGCTTGATCATCTTCTGGAGCAGCGACAGGATCTCCTCGTCGGAGGCGGGCTCCTTGCCGAGGCCGCGGGCCTCGATGTCCTTGTCCTTGAGGGCGGCCTGGATCATCCGCACGGTGGCGAGCTTGTCCTTGTCGCCGGCCTTCATGGCCTCCTTCATCTCGGTGGTGAGGCGGGCGCGCAGCATCTCGATGAACCTTTTGACGGGAGAAACGGGGGGCTGGCCTGCACTTTGCGGGTGTTGAGCCTCGTCGGCCGCACGGCCACATTGACCCCATCGCGGGCCGCTCGCTAAGAGCGCCGCACACGATCATGCCGCCAGCCGAGCGTACCGCATCGCGGTGCCTGCCTTCGGCCGGACATAAGCGAGACCGACCCGATGCTGCAAGACGCCGCCGCGCAGGCCTCCAAACCCGCCGCACCCGAGCCCTGGGCGGAGCCCGTCGCCACGGCCCTGCTGGTGCTGGCGGACGGGACCATCCTGGAGGGCTTCGGCATCGGCCGGACGGGAATCGCCGACGGCGAGGTCTGCTTCAACACGGCGATGACCGGGTACCAGGAGATCCTGACCGACCCGTCCTATGCCGGGCAGATCGTCACCTTCACGTTCCCGCATATCGGCAATGTCGGCACCAACGACGAGGATCTGGAAAGCCTCGAGGCGGCCCCGGCCTCGGGCGTGCGCGGCACCGTGATCGCCTCGGCGGTGACCAAGCCGTCGAGCTGGCGGTCGTCGTCGCATCTCGACGGCTGGCTCGACGCCCGCGGCATCGTCGGCATCACCGGAATCGACACCCGGGCGCTCACCGCCCGCATCCGCGACCATGGCATGCCCAACGCCGTGATCGCCAACGATCCCGAAGGCCGGTTCGACCGGGAGGCCCTGAAGGCGCGCGCCGCGGCGCTGGCGCCGATGGAGGGCTTGGACCTCGTGCCGCCGGTGACCAGCCGCGCGAACTCGGAATGGTCGGAGACCATCTGGGCGCTCGGCGACGGCTACGGCAAGCGCGCGCCCGGCGAGGGCCTGAAGGTGGTGGCGATCGATTACGGCGTGAAGCGCAACATCCTGCGGCTGCTGGCCCAGGCCGGCTGCGACGTCACCGTGGTGCCGGCCACCACCAGCGCCGAGGAGATTCTGGCGCTGAAGCCGGACGGTGTGTTCCTGTCCAACGGCCCCGGCGATCCGGCGGCGACCGGCGCCTACGCCGTGCCGGTGATCCGCAAGCTGCTGGACGAGAAGGTGCCGACCTTCGGCATCTGCCTGGGCCACCAGCTCATGGGCCTCGCGCTCGGCGGCCGGACGCTGAAGATGGGCCAGGGCCATCATGGGGCGAATCACCCGGTCAAGGACAAGACCACCGGCCGCGTCGAGATCGTCTCGATGAACCACGGCTTCGCGGTGGATCCCGCGAGCCTGCCGGCCAGCGCGGTCGAGACCCACGTCTCGCTGTTCGACGGCTCGAATTGCGGGCTCACCCTCACCGACCGGCCGGCCTTCTCGGTGCAGCACCACCCGGAGGCCTCGCCGGGCCCGCGCGACAGCCACTACCTGTTCGAGCGCTTCGTCGCGCTCATGCGCTCGGGCGCACCGGAGACGGCGAAGGACGCCTGACCGATCGGCGCCGGCGCGGTCCCATTCAGGCCGCGCCGGGGTCACAAAATCCGCGAATTCCGGCGGCCTATAGAACCCATCGACGGGCCGCACATGGCGGTTCCGTCAGGGGGATTGCCGGATGACCATCGACGAGGCGCGCGACGACTTCTCCCGCCTGCACCGGACGTTCACGTTCCATCTCGGTGTCGCGGCCGGCCTCGCCTGGGCGACCGCGCTCTACGCCGCCCTCTACGCCCCCTGGGTGCGCAACATCCGCGCCCTGATCGATCCGGCCGCCGGCCTCGACCGGGTCGAGAGCACGGTCTCCTACCTGTTCGCGATGCCGGCCGTCCTCGCCTTCGCCTGGGTGTCCTTGTATTTCGGCCGCGAGATGCTGCGCCGGGCGCAGACGCTCTCGAACGTCGCGCTCGAATTCGCCGCCGCCGCCCTGGTCGCCTTCGGGATTTTTTATCTGTCCATCGACCGGGCGCTCGCCGCGCTTCACGCCGGGTTCTGAGCGGGGGGCGGCGGACCGCCCCCGCCGGATCCCTACTGCACCTTCTCGAACAGCGGCTCGAAGCGCTTGGCGGCGAGCTTGCCGTGCTGGACCGCCTTGGCCGCCTCGAGGTTGTCCGGCTTGTCGCCGACCTCGATCAGGCCGACCATGCCCATGATGTAGTGCGGCGAGCACTTGAAGCCGTAGAGTCCGGGCTTGTCGAAGGTCACGGCCTCCTCCTTGCCGACCACGGTCTTGAAGGTCGGCGCGCCCTCGGGCGCCATGCCCTTGATGAGTTCGGCGTTGTGGCCCTTGTCGGCCGGCACGAACCGGACCGTGTCCCCGGGCTGAATCTTCACGAAGGCCGGATCGAAGACCATCATCCCGCCGGGGCCGTTGTTGAGCGTCTTGACGGAGACTTCCGCGGCCTGCGCGCCGGCTGCCGCGCCGAGCAGAAGCATCGCCGCGCTGAACGTTTCCCTGATCATCGTCAATCTCGAATTGTTATCGTTTCAATCGACGGACCCGTCGATCGGACGAGCTTTATGGAGCCGGAAACGACTCGGCAATGCCATTCGTCATCCAGCGAAGACTTCAGAATTATTTGAATCTGGCGTGAGACCCGGGGGCGGCGGCAACACCCCCCGCCATCGCCGAACGCGCACGGCCTTCCAATGCGCCGATCCGCCGTGTAAACGCGGCGCTCAACGACAATCCCGCCACGCGCGTCCGGGAGCAGGGCCGATCCGAGCCGTGCCCGATCGGGCGCGCTTGGCCTGAAAAGGCCGCCAATGCCCAAGCGCACCGACATCTCCTCGATCCTCATCGTCGGTGCGGGGCCGATCATCATCGGGCAGGCCTGCGAGTTCGATTATTCCGGGACCCAGGCCTGCAAGGCGCTCCGCGAGGAGGGCTACCGCATCGTCCTGGTGAATTCGAACCCCGCGACGATCATGACCGACCCGGACATGGCGGACGCGACCTATGTCGAGCCGATCACCCCGGAGATCGTCGCCAAGATCATCGAGAAGGAGCGCCCCGACGCGATCCTGCCGACCATGGGCGGCCAGACGGCGCTGAACTGCGCCCTGTCGCTGCAGAAGATGGGCGTGCTCGCCAAGTACGGCGTGCAGATGATCGGTGCCACCGCGGAGGCCATCGACAAGGCCGAGGACCGGAGCCTGTTCCGGGACGCCATGACCAAGATCGGGCTCGACACCCCGAAGTCGGCGCTCGCCAACGCCTCCGCGGCCAAGAAGGCCGACCGGGAGAAGTTTCTGGCCGAGATCGCTAAGATCGAGGCCGCCAACGCCGACCCGGAGGCGCGCGCCGGGGCGATCACGGCCTTCGAGCGCAAGTGGCAGTCCGGCGAGTCCGAGCGGCGCAAGCGCTACAGCGAGCACGCCCTCGGGCAGGCCCTGATCGCGCTGGCCGAGGTCGGCCTGCCGGCGATCATCCGCCCGTCCTTCACCATGGGCGGCACCGGCGGCGGTATCGCGTACAACCGCGAGGAATTCCTCGACATCGTCGAGCGCGGCATCGACGCCTCGCCGACCAACGAGGTCCTGATCGAGGAGAGCGTGCTCGGCTGGAAGGAGTACGAGATGGAGGTCGTCCGCGATAAGGCGGACAATTGCATCATCGTCTGCTCCATTGAGAATATCGACCCGATGGGCGTGCATACCGGCGATTCGATCACCGTCGCCCCGGCCCTGACGCTCACCGACAAGGAATACCAGGTGATGCGCGACGCATCCCTGGCGGTCTTGCGCGAGATCGGCGTCGAGACCGGCGGCTCCAACGTGCAGTTCGCGATCAACCCCGAGAACGGGCGGATGATCGTGATCGAGATGAACCCGCGCGTCTCGCGCTCCTCGGCGCTCGCCTCGAAGGCCACCGGCTTCCCGATCGCCAAGGTCGCGGCCAAGCTGGCGGTGGGCTACACCCTCGACGAGATCGCCAACGACATCACCGGCGGCGCGACCCCGGCCTCGTTCGAGCCGACGATCGACTATGTCGTCACCAAGATCCCGCGCTTCGCCTTCGAGAAATTCCCGGGCGCCGAGCCGACGCTGACCACCGCGATGAAGTCGGTGGGCGAGGCGATGGCGATCGGCCGCTGCTTCGCGGAATCGCTGCAGAAGGCTCTGCGCTCGCTGGAGACCGGGCTCACCGGCCTCGACGAGATCGAGATCGAGGGCCTGGGCCGCGGCGACGACCACAACGCCATCAAGGCGGCGCTCGGCGTGCCGACGCCGGACCGGCTGCTCAAGATCGCCCAGGCCCTGCGGCTGGGCGTCAGCCACGCGGAGGTCCACGCCTCCTGCAAGGTCGATCCGTGGTTCCTGGAGCAGATCCAGGCGATCGTCGATCTGGAGAACCGGGTGAAGGCCCACGGCCTGCCCGGCACCCCCGGGGCGTTCCGCCAGCTCAAGGCCGCCGGCTTCTCGGATTCCCGCCTCGCCGTGCTGGCGAAGATGGAGGAGGCCGAGGTCCGGGCCAAGCGTCGGGCGCTCGGCATCCGTCCGGTGTTCAAGCGCATCGACACCTGCGCGGCCGAGTTCAAGGCGCCGACCGCCTACATGTACTCGACCTACGTCGCCCCCTTCGCCGGCACGGTGGTGGACGAGGCGCAGCCGACCGACGCCAAGAAGATCATCATCCTGGGCGGCGGACCGAACCGGATCGGCCAGGGCATCGAGTTCGACTATTGCTGCTGCCACGCCTGCTACGCGCTGTCGGAGGCCGGCTACGAGACCATCATGGTCAACTGCAACCCGGAGACGGTCTCGACCGACTACGATACCTCGGACCGGCTGTACTTCGAGCCGCTGACCGCCGAGGACGTGCTGGAGATCATCGAGACCGAGCGGCAGGCCGGCACACTGCACGGCGTCATCGTGCAGTTCGGCGGCCAGACCCCGCTGAAGCTCGCCCGCGCCCTGGAGGCTGCCGGCGTGCCGATCCTCGGCACGTCGCCGGACGCGATCGACCTCGCCGAGGACCGCGATCAGTTCAAGCGCCTCCTCGACAAGCTCGGGATGAAGCAGCCGAAGAACGGCATCGCCTACTCGGTGGAGCAGAGCCGGATCATCGCCTCCGAGCTCGGCCTGCCCTTCGTGGTGCGCCCGAGCTACGTGCTGGGCGGCCGGGCCATGGCGATCATCCGCGACGAGAGCCAGTTCGCCGACTACCTGCTCGGCACGCTCCCGAGCCTGATCCCGTCCGACGTCGTCGCCCGCTATCCGAACGACAAGACCGGGCAGATCAACACGGTGCTGGGCAAGAACCCGCTGCTGTTCGACCGCTACCTGTCGGACGCGGTGTAGATCTACGTGGACGCCGTATGCGACGGGCAAAAAGTGTTCATCGCCGGCATCATGGAGCACATCGAGGAGGCCGGCATCCATTCCGGCGATTCCGCCTGCTCCCTGCCGTCGCGCTCGCTCTCCCCGGAGACCATCGCCGAGCTGGAGCGCCAGACCACCGCGATGGCGCTGGCGCTGAAGGTCGGCGGCCTGATGAACGTGCAGTACGCGATCAAGGACGGCGACATCTACGTGCTGGAGGTGAACCCGCGGGCCTCCCGCACCGTACCATTCGTCGCCAAGGTGATCGGCGAGCCGATCGCCAAGATCGCCGCTCGGGTGATGGCCGGCGAGAAGCTCGCGAGCTTCGGCCTCAAGCGCAAGGAGCTGGCCCACATCGCCGTGAAGGAGGCGGTGTTCCCGTTCGCGCGCTTCCCCGGCGTCGACGTCCTGCTCGGACCGGAGATGCGCTCCACCGGCGAGGTGATCGGCCTCGATGCCAGCTTCGGCGTGGCCTTCGCCAAGAGCCAGCTCGGCTCGGGGACGCAGGTGCCGCGCTCCGGCACGGTGTTCGTGTCGGTGCGCGACGCCGACAAGGCCCGGATCCTGCCCAGCGTGAAGCTGCTGTCCGAGCTCGGCTTCTCGATCCTGGCCACCGGCGGGACGCAGAAATACCTGGTCGAGAACGGCGTGCCGGCCGAGCGCGTGAACAAGGTCCTGGAGGGCCGGCCGCACGTGGTCGACTCGATCAAGAACGGTGACATCCAGCTCGTGCTGAACACGACGGAGGGCGCGGGCGCGCTTTCCGACTCGCGCTCGCTCCGGCGCGCGGCCCTCTTGCATAAGGTGCCGTATTACACCACTCTAGCCGGCGCGATGGCGGCGGCCGAAGGGATCAAGGCCTATCTAGAAGGCGATCTCCAGGTTCGTGCCCTGCAAGATTACTTTGCGGCCTGAGCCTCAGGGTCTAGCTGACTTAACTTCGTGGCCCGGGGAGAGTGCTTCACTCTCGGCCGGGCCTCTTCATTGTGGCGCGAGACGATGACGATAGACAAGGTTCCGATCACGGTGCGCGGTTTCGCGGCTCTCGAGGAGGAGCTGAAGCACCGCCAGCAGGTGGAGCGCCAGCGCATCGTCGCGGCGATCGCCGAGGCCCGCGCGCACGGAGACCTGTCCGAGAACGCCGAGTATCACGCCGCCAAGGAGGCGCAGTCCCACAACGAGGGGCGCGTGATGGAACTCGAGAGCATGATCGCGCGCGCCGAGATCATCGACGTCTCGAAGCTGTCGGGCGACAAGATCAAGTTCGGCGCCACCGTGAAGCTCGTCGACGAGGACACGGAGGAGGAGAAGACCTACCAGATCGTGGGCGAGCCCGAGGCCGACGTGCATGCGGGCCGGGTCTCGATCACGTCGCCGATCGCCCGCGCGCTGATCGGCAAGGGTGTCGGCGACACGGTCGAGGTGACGACGCCGGGCGGCGGCAAGTCCTACGAGGTCGTCGGCGTCCAGTTCGGCGGCTGAGCGCGATGCGTGCGCATGTCCGGGGCTGGCTCGCCGGCCTCCTCCTGCTGTGCGGGCTGGTGCCGGCCTCGGCGGCCGGCGACTTTCCGCCGACCGCGACCTTCTCCGACGTCCGGGTCGACGTGCGGCCCCTGCGGGACAAGGGCGCCGGCCTCCAGGCCGACGCGCTCGCGGCCGACCTGAACGCGGCCCTGCGCAAGACGTTCGCCGGGCGGATCGGTGGTGGCGGACCGCGTCTGGTGGTGGTGGTGACGGCGCTGTCGCTGCGCCCCTATGTCGGCGGCGGCGCCCTGCGCGGCCGGGGCGGCAATTTCGAGACCGACTACCTGGAGGGCGAGGCGCTTCTCGTCGGCCGCAACGGGCAGGTGCTCGGGCGTCACCCGCAGATGACCGCGACCCCGTCGAGCTACGGCGGCGCGTGGTACGCCCCGGATTTCGAGGCCCGGCGGCTGGCGGCGATCGCCGACATCTACGCCCAGTGGCTCGCCCGCGACCTGCCGCGGAATTAGCCCCGGCCCGGCCTGCGGTGTAAGGCGTTTCCGATGAGAAGCATCGACGTGCCGGAGGCGACGCCCGCCCCGCCGGCTCAGACATCCGTGCGGCGCGAGCCCCCTCCCGAACTGTCCCACGCCCGGGCCTGGATCATCACCGACGGCAAGGCCGGCGACGAGAACCAGTGCGTCGGCATCGCCGAGACCCTCGGGGTCCCGTTCGAGATCCGCCAGGTCCCGGCCGCCGGCCCGTTCGGATGGGTCGCCCCGTGGGGGCCGATCGACCCGCGCGAGAGCCCGCGCCGCCGCAACGGCGCCCTGTCCGGGCCCTACCCCGACCTGCTGATCGCCTCGGGCCGCCGGGCGGTGCCGTATCTCCGGGCGCTGCGGCGCGCCACCGACGGGCGGACCTTCACGGCCTTCCTCAAGGATCCGCGGACCGGCGCGGACAGCGCCGACTTCATCTGGGTGCCGGATTACGACGACCTGCGCGGCCCCAACGTCTTCACGACCCTGACCGCGCCGCACCTGGTCACCGCCGCCCGGCTGGAGGCGGCCCGGGCCAACCCGGATCCGCGGCTCGCGAACCTCGACGGCCCGCGCGTGGCGGTGCTGGTGGGCGGCGACAGCCGGCACCTGAGCTACCGCAAGACCGACATGCAGCGCCTCGTGGGCGAGTTGCGTAGCCTGATCGACCAGGGCTGCCGGCTGATGGTGACGATCTCCCGGCGCACGCCCAACCCGCTGCGCGACGCGGTCAAGTCGCTCACGGCCGAGACCGGAGGCTTCCTCTGGGACGGGACCGGCGACAACCCCTACGTCGCCATGCTGGCGCTCGCCGAAGCGATCGTGGTCACGTCCGATTCGGCCAACATGGTCAGCGAGGCGGTGGCGACCGGCGCGCCCGTTCTGCTGTTCGACCTGCCGCGTACCTATATCCGGCATCGGCGGATGTTCGCCGGCCTGGCGATCGCCGGGGCGCTGCGGCCGTTCACCGGTCGCTTAGTCGATCTGCCGTACAAGCCGATCGACGCGACCCCGGTGATAGCCGAGGCGCTCGCCAAGGCTTACGCTGCGCACCGCGCGACCGGACTGACCTGAAGGGACCGAGAGAGATGGCCCACACGCACGCCAAGCTCGTGATCGTCGGATCCGGCCCGGCCGGCTACACCGCCGCGATCTACGCCGCCCGCGCGATGGTCGAGCCGCTGCTGATCTCCGGCTTCCAGCCCGGCGGCCAGCTGATGATCACCACGGACGTCGAGAACTACCCGGGCTTCGCCGAGGCGATCCAGGGGCCGTGGCTGATGGAGCAGATGCGGCTGCAGGCGGAGCATGTCGGGACCAAGATCGTCTCGGAATACATCACGTCGGTCGATCTCAAGCAGCGGCCGTTCCGGTTGGAGGCCGATTCGGGCGAGACCTATTCCTGCGACGCGCTGATCATCGCCACCGGTGCTCAGGCGAAGTGGCTCGGCCTGCCCTCCGAGGCGGCGTTCCAGGGCGGCGGCGTCTCGGCCTGCGCGACCTGCGACGGCTTCTTCTTCCGCGGCAAGGAGGTCGTGGTGGTCGGCGGCGGCAACACCGCGGTCGAGGAGGCGCTGTACCTCGCCAACATCGCCAGGAAGGTCACGGTGGTGCACCGCCGGGACAGCTTCCGGGCCGAGCGGATCCTGCAGGAGCGGCTGTTCAAGCACCCGAACGTCACCGTGCTGTGGCACCGGGAGATCGCGGAGATCTGCGGCGTGCAGAAGCCGGCCCCGGCGGTCACCCATGTCCGGCTCACGGACCCGCGCTCGGGCGAGATCAGCGAGATACCCGCCGACGGCGTGTTCGTGGCGATCGGCCACCAGCCGGCCACCGCGATCTTCGAGGGCCAGCTGCCGATGCGCCACGGCGGCTACCTGTCGGTGCGGCCGGGCACCGCCGAGACCGAGATCCCCGGCGTGTTCGCCGCGGGCGACGTCACCGACGACGTCTACCGGCAGGCGATCACGGCCGCCGGCATGGGCTGCATGGCTGCGCTGGAAGCGGAAAAATTCCTCGCCAACCTGGAGATCGGCGAGACGCCGGTTCAGGCCGCCGCAGCCGAGTGAGACCACGCAGCGCAGGGCCATCGGCGCTGTTGGACCAAAGTCCTGTCAACAACTTCGCGATCTGAACCCTTGCGTCCGACCATGCGCCGGGCGCATAGGGGTTCTGACCGGGCAGGGCTGCAAGCGTTGCATGCCCCAGCAGCGCCGGCCGCGTCCGCGCGGCGTCGGCGGCGTGCGGATCGCCCGGTGATACGCCTGATGCAGCACCGGCCCGGCGCGGGCCGCGCATCGAATGCGGATTCGCGGTGGTGGGGGTTCTCGCCTTGGATTGGGACAAGATCCGGATCTTCCTGAACGTCGCTGAGGCGGGCAGCTTCACCAAGGCGGGCGACGATATCGGCCTCAGCCAATCGGCGGTCAGTCGTCAGATCAGCGCCCTGGAGCGCGAGCTGAAGGCGCCGCTGTTCCACCGTCACGCCCGCGGCTTGATCCTCACCGAGCAGGGCGACCTGCTGTTCCGCGCCGCCCGGGACATGAAGCTGCGCCTGGAGAACACCCGGGCCCGCCTCGTGGAGACATCCGAGCGGCCGACCGGCGACCTTAAGGTGACCACCACGGTGGGGCTGGGCACCTCGTGGCTGTCGCAACGGGTCGGCGAGTTCCTGGACCTCTATCCGGATGTGCGGATCGAGCTGATCCTGACCAACGAGGAACTCGACCTCGCCATGCGGGAGGCGGACGTGGCGATCCGCATGCGCCGCCCGGCCCAGCCGGACCTGATCCAGCGCCGGCTGTTCACGGTGCATTACCACGCGTTCGCCAGCGTCGATTACGTCAAGCGCTTCGGCGAGCCCAAGACCATCGAGGAACTGGACAATCACCGCCTGGTCTCGTTCGGCGGCAACGAGCCGTCCTATCTGCTGGCGGCCCATTGGCTGGCCGATGCCGGGCGCGAGGGCCGCGACCGGCGCAGCGTCCACCTGACGGTGAACAACATCGGCGCGCTCCAGCGGGCCATGGAAGCCGGCGCCGGCATCGGCATCCTGCCAGACTACGCGGTGGACGGCGACCAGCAGCTCACCCAGGTCCTGCGCGACACCGAGATGCCGAGCCTGGAGAGCTACCTGGTCTATGCCGAGGAGATGCGCTCGGTCGCCCGGGTGCAGGCGTTCAGGGACTTCCTGGTCTCGAAGGCGCAGCGCTGGACCTACTGACCGGCCACCCTCCCTGAAGGGCGCGGTTTCATAAGGTCCCCGACCTTTTGCGGGTGCGGGGCAGAGCCCCGCGGATCCGACGGAGTCCGCCAAAGGACCGGAGGCAAAGGACCGGACGCCCTTGGCAATCCCCCCCTCTTCAGCGTCCCGGCCCGTCCCTCACAGGAACAGCCGCTCGCCCTCCAGCCCCTTGTACAGCCCGGCGACCTGCTCGCCGTAGCCGTTGTAGATCAGCGTCGGCACCCGCTCGTCGGTGCCCAGGACCCGCTCGGAGGCCTGGCTCCAGCGCGGATGCGGCACCGCCGGGTTCACGTTGGCCCAGAAGCCGTACTCCGAGGCCTGCAGGCCCTCCCAGAAGGTCTTGGGCCGCTCGGCGGTGAAGGAGATCTTCACCAGCGACTTCGCCGACTTGAACCCGTATTTCCACGGCACCGCGATGCGGATCGGCGCGCCGAACTGGTTCGGCAGCGGCTTGCCGTAGATTCCGGTGACCACGAAGGCGAGGTCGTTGCCGGCCTCGGCCAGGGTCAGCCCCTCGGTGTAGGGCCAGGGGTAGAAGAATGCGCGCTGGCCGGGCGCCATCGCCTTGTCCATGAAGGTCTCGAAGCGGATATACTTCGCCCCGGACGCGGGCTTGGCGAGCGCCACCAGCTTCGACAGGGGAAACCCCGTCCACGGCACCGACATCGACCACGCCTCGACGCAGCGGTGACGGTACAGCCGCTCCTCCAGGCCGATCTTCCGGATCAGGTCTTCGACGCCGATCTCGAACGGCTTTTCCACGAGGCCGTCGATCTTCAGCGTCCAGGGCTGGGTCTTGAGGGCGTTGGCGGCCGGCAGCACCGTCTTGGACGTGCCGAACTCGTAGAAGTTGTTGTACGCACCGCTGAACTGCTCCGGCGTCAACGGCCGGTCCAGCGTGTAGGCGGGGTTGCGCGGTGCCGGGTAGAGCGCCGCATCACCCGCGGCCGCGAGAGCGGAGCGGCCGCCCAGGACGGAGCCGGCGGCCAACCCGGCCGCGGCGCCGAGCAGCGCCCGGCGGTTCAGGAAGACGGCCTCGGGCGTGGCCTCGGTCTCCGGGATCTCCCACCCGCGCCTGCTCCGGATCAACATCGCTTCTCCTCGCCTGTCCCGCGCGAACAACCCACAGATCGGTCGGCACCGACAGGGGTACAACCGCCGCAGTCTCACCATTCGGCGATCGGGACAGACGGTTACGTGCGCGGCCGACGACGATCCGCCGCGGGCCCGCTCAACCGGGCGGCGTCTCGTCCCGCAGGACCCGGCGCAGCACCTTGCCGACATTGGTCTTGGGCAGGGCGTCGTGCAGCACCACCCGGCGGGGCACCTTGTAGCCGGTGAGCTGGGTGCGGGCATGTGCCCGCAGGGCGTCGGTGGAGACCGCCGGATCCTTCATGACCACGTGGGCGACCACCATCTCGCCGGTCTCCTCGCTCGGCGCGCCGACCACCGCGCATTCGAGGACCGCCGGATGGGCCGCCAGCACCTCCTCGACCTCGTTCGGATAGACGTTGAACCCCGAGACGAGGATCATGTCCTTCATCCGGTCGACGATCTTGATCTGGCCGTCCGGCTCCATCACGGCGATGTCGCCGGTGCGGAAGAAGCCGTCGGGCGTCATGGCTCGGGCGGTCTCATCCGGGCGGTTCCAGTAGCCGCGCATCACCTGGGGCCCGCGCACGCAGATCTCGCCGGGCTGGCCCGGCGGAACCGGCTTGCCGGAGGTGTCGCGGATCGAGACCTCGGTGGACGGGAACGGGAACCCGATCGTCCCGGAGAACTCCGTCATGCCGGGCGGGTTGGCGCTCACCACCGGGGATGTCTCCGACAGGCCGTAGCCCTCCAGGATGGTGTTGCCGGTGAGCGCCTTCCACCGCTCGGCCACCGGCCGCTGCACCGCCGTCCCGCCCCCGACGACGAAGTCGAGGTTCGAGAAGTCGACCGTGCCGATCTTGGGGTGGTTGATCAGCACGTTGAACAGCGTGTTCACGCCCATCAGGCACGTGAAGCGGTGGCGGCTGAGGGTCTTCACCATGCCGTCGCAGTCGCGCGGATTGGGGATCAGCAGGCACGATCCGCCGTTGCGCATGAACTGGAAGAAGCAGGCCGTCAGCGCGAAGATATGGTAGAGCGGCAAGGCCGTGACGGCGCAGCGGAGGATGCTCGGATCCTTCGCGTTGAACCAGACCTGCGACTGCTCGACATTGGCCATGATGTTGCGGTGACTGAGCATCGCCGCCTTGGCCACGCCCGTCGTACCGCCGGTGTATTGCAGGAACGCCAGGTCCTCCGGCCCGACCGGCACCGAGGCGTGCGGCATGCCGCTGCCCCGGCGCAGGGCGGTCGTGAACGGCAGCGCCAGCCCGTTGGGCAACTGGAACGGCGGCACGGCCTTGCGCACGTGGCGGCTGGCGAGGTTAATGACCTGACCCTTGAGCCCGAGCCCATCGCCCGGGCCGACCAGGAGGACGCGCTCCAGCGTCACGTCAGGCAGAGCTGCCGCGACGGTCGCACCGAAATTCTCGAGGACGATCAGGAAGCGCGCGCCCGAATCGTTGATCTGCTGGGAAAATTCCCGGGGCGTGTAGAGCGGGTTGACGTTGACCACCGTCCCGCCGGCCGAGAGCACGCCGAACAGGGCCACCGCGTAGGCCGGCACGTTCGGCAGCATGATCGCGACGCGGTCGCCCTTCGCCAGCCCCTGGGCGCGCAGCCAGGCCGCCAGGGCGCGCGCCTGCTTGCCGAGGCCCGCATAGGTCAGGGTCGAGCCGAAGCAGAGCATCGCCGGACGGTCGGCGAAGGCCGCAACGCTGGTCTCGAACAGGTCGACCAGGGTGCCGAGGTTGTCGACGTCGATCTCGGCCGGAACCCCCGGCGGGTAGGCGGCGAGCCAGGGGCGGGGCGAAAGCTGTGCGAACGCCGGATCCATCTCGGACCCGTGCGTGCGTGCCGTGGCACCGTGCTCGATTACGCTGGCCTCGCGCATCGCGTCGTCTCCCGCGAGCCCGACTCTCGACGGTCGGGTCTCGTCCCTACGCAGAACCCTCAGACTGTGGGCGAACCCACCGCCACTAGCAAGGCGCCGCCGTCAGGCGGCCCGACGTAGCCGGCTCAATGTCGTGAGGGCGACGTGCGGCAGGGCGGCGACGACGAGGAGCAGCGCGGCAAGGCCGGCCTCGGGGAGACGCATCCCCCGGAGCGGCCAGGATCCGAATCCCAGCGGGACCGCGAGCCCGATCACGCAGGCGCCGAACCAGAGCGCCAGGTACGCCAGCAATCCGGCCCCGATTCGCCGCAGGCGCGGGCGCAGGGGCCGGTTGGCGGCCAGGGCGGACAGGCCGAGGGTACCGCCGAAGATCGCCGCCGCGACGCCGGCGCCGAGCCCGTAGGCCAGCCACAGGGGCTGATGGGTCAGGAACGCCATCCCGCCGGTGGCGTAGCCGCCGCGCAGGACTAGGCCCCCGAAGGTCGGGTACAGGCCGACCACGATGAGGGCCGCCGTGCCGAGCGACGCGAACAGGATCCTTCGGAAGGTGGAGGCCGGCCCCGGCCCCGCCGCGACCGTCGCGAGATGCGCGATCCCGTAGACGAGCGCGAAGGCGAAGAGCGGATAGCGGGCGATGAAGTAGCCGTAGATCCAGGGCTCGAAAGCCTCCGGCACGGCGGAGCGCTGGCTGAAGCCGGTGATGGTCACCAGCGCCAACGCCGCGAGCATGGCCAGGATCGGGGCTGCAGCGAAAAGGGTTCTTTTTGTAGCTTTCACAGAGACATGAGTCCTGTCACGCGCGACGGACTGCACAGGGCGCGCCCCTATCAAAAATTTGTTCCGTTACCGGCTCCCGGATCACGCTGGCGCCTGAGCACTCACCTTGTCATCCCGGGGCCGCGCAGCGGAGCCCGGGATCCATAGCCGCCGACCGATCGAAACCTGGCCTCGTCGGCGGTTATGGGTTCCGGGTTCGCCTGCGGCGCCCCGGAATGACAAAAGGGGTTTGTCTTGCTGTCGTTGATGCACCAATCGACGGCATCTCCGACGCTGGGCGGCTCAGACCGATGATCCGCCTCACCGCGCCTCGTAATGGTCGCGCACCAGCCGGTCGAGCAGGCGCACGCCCCAGCCGGCGCCCCAGCTGCGGTTGATCTCGCTGGCGTTCGACGACATCGCCACGCCCGCGATGTCGAGATGCGCCCACGGCACCTCCTCGACGTAGCGCTTGATGAACGAGGCCGCGGTGGCGGCGCCGCCATGACGGCCCCCGGTGTTCTTCATGTCGGCGAACTTGGAATCGATCGCCTTGTCGTAGGCGGGGATCAGCGGCATCCGCCAGACCTTCTCCCCCGTGGCCTCGCCGGCGGCGTTGATGTTGGCGGCCAGCGCGTCGTCGTTGGAGAACATCCCGGCGATGTCCTGGCCGAGCGCCACGATGATCGCGCCCGTCAGCGTCGCAAGGTCGACCATCGCCTTCGGCTTGGCGCTGCGGACCACGTGAGTGATCACGTCGGCGAGCACGAGGCGGCCTTCCGCGTCGGTGTTGATGACCTCGATGGTCTGGCCGGACATGGAGGTGAGGATGTCGGACGGGCGGTAGGCGCCGCCGTCGGGCATGTTCTCGACGATGCCGATGGCGCCGACGACGTTGCAGCGGGCCTTGCGGGACGCGAGCGCGTGGAGCGCGCCGACCACGGCGGCCGCGCCGCCCATGTCGCCCTTCATGTCCTCCATGCCGCCGCCCGGCTTGATCGAGACGCCGCCGGAATCGAACACCACGCCCTTGCCGATGAAGGCGACCGGCGCCTCGCCGGCGGGGCCGCCGTTCCAGCGCATGATCACGATGCGCGGCTCGCGGACCGAGCCCTGCGCCACCGCGAGCAGCGCACCCATGCCGAGTTCGCGCATACGCGCCGGCTCGATCACCTCGATCTCGACGCCGAGCTTCGACAATTCCGAGGCGCGCCGGGCGAACTCCTCCGGGAAGAGCACGTTCGGCGGCTCGTTCACGAGGTCGCGCGCCAGGATCACGCCCTCGGACAGGGTCCGGGCGCCCTCGCCCTCGCGGGAGGCCGTGCCGTGCTCGGCGAGCAGGAGGGTGAGCGTGGTGCCGCCCTTGTCCTCGGCGTCGGGCTTCTTCTTGGTCTTGTAGCGGTCGAACGCGTACACGCGCAGGCGCGCGCCCAGCGCAAACTCGCCGGCCTGCGCGGCGCTGACATTCGTGCCCGGCCAGTCGAGCACCACCCGGGCCGCCCGGCCCGCGACCTTGCCGGCGGTGAAGCCGCCGAGCGCCGGCCAGTCGGTCTTGGCCCGGTCCTTCTCGGAGCCGAGCCCGACCACGACGAGCCGGTCGGCGTTGACGCCCGCCGGCGTCGGCAGGCTCAGGGCGCTGAGCGAGCGGCCCTTGAATTTTTCCGAGGCCGCAGCCTTCGCCACGAGGTCGGCGCCCGCGGCGCCGAGGGCTGCCCGGGCCGCCGAGCCGAGGGCGAGGTCGTCGCCGACGAACACCACGAGATCGCCCGATCCCCCCGGGCCCTGGCCGCTCTGCTCCAGGGGTCCGAAACCGATCTCGATACCGTCCGCCATACCCGTCGTCCTGCCCAATGTTCCGCAGCCGTTCCCACGCTCGGGCCATGCCGCGGGGCGTGATCCGCCTTGTGTAGCCGCTGAGGCGGCAAACGCAACGCGGCGCAGCAGCCCTGGAATCGCCCCTTTTGTCGGGTCCCTGGCCCATGAGGGCGCGAGAGGACGGGCGGAACTGCCGGGCCAATGAGGCAGATCGAGCGCTACATCTTTCGGATCGCCCTGGGCGCGAGCCTCGCGTGCCTGATCGGCCTCACCGGCACGATCTGGCTGACGCAGGCCCTACGCGAGCTCGATCTGGTGACCGCCAAGGGCCAGACCCTCCTGGTTTTCCTGTTCGTGACCGGCCTGTCGCTGCCGACGCTGGTGGTGGTGATCGCGCCCGTGGCGCTGTTCATCGGCGCCGTGTACGCGCTGAACAAGCTCAACGGCGATTCCGAGCTGATCGTAATGGCGGCCGCCGGCATGCCGCCCCGCGCGCTGCTGCGGCCGTTCCTGACCCTGGCGCTGATCGTGAGCTTCCTGGTGGGGTTCCTAGTGGTGGTGGTGATGCCCGCGAGCTTCCAGGAGCTGCGCGACGTGATCACCCGGGTCCGGGGCGACTTCATCGCGAACGTCGTCAAGGAGGGGCAGTTCACCCAGCTCGACAACGGCATCACCTTCCACTTCCGCGAGCGCGGGCCCGGCGGCGTGCTCAAGGGCCTGTTCATCCAGGACCGGCGCGAGGCCGGGAAGACCAAGGTCTACCTCGCCGACCGCGGCAACGCCGTCGACATCGACGGGCAGAGCTTCCTCGTCCTGGAGAACGGCAGCGTCCACCAGCAGCAGAAGGACTCGCGCGATTCCTCGATCCTGACCTTCGAGCGCTACACGATCGACCTCGCGGCCTTCGCGCCCCCGGATGCCGACACGATCTACAAGCCGCGCGAGCGCTCGACCTCGCAGCTGCTATTCCCCGACCAGACCGAGGGCTACTACAAGCTGCAGAAGGGCCGGTTCCGGGCCGAGCTGCACGACCGGCTGTCGGCCTGCCTCTACCCGCTGGCCCTGGTGTTCATCGCCTTCGCGGCGCTCGGCGATCCCCGCACCACCCGGCAGGGCCGCGGCCTCGCGGTCGCCGGGGCGATCCTGGCCGTGGTGGGCTTGCGGATCGCGGGCTTCGCCGCGGTGAGCGCGGCTGCACGAAGCGCCGGGGCGGTGGCGGCGATCTACGGCGTCCCGCTCCTGGCGATCGCGCTGTCGGGCCTGCTGATCTTCTTCGGCCCGCGGGTGCGCGCCTTCAACGCCGCGGTGGCGGGCGCCGTGCGCGCCCTGATCCGCGCCCCGCGCCTCGCCCCGGCACGCTGAGCCTGCGATGCTGATCGGTCCGACCCTCGGGCGCTACTTCGCCGCCCGGTTCGCCCGCACGGTGCTCGGCGTCTTCGTCACCGTGTTCGCGCTGGTCTACACCCTCGACTTCGTGGAGCTGCTGCGCCGGGCCGGAGAGGCCGAGGGCGCCTCCACCGGGCTGATGGCGCTGCTCTCGCTCTACCGCACCCCGGCGGTGGCCGAGGGCGTGCTGCCCTTTGCGGTGCTGTTCGGCTCGATGGCGGCCCTGTTGCAGCTCTCGCGAAAGCTCGAACTGGTGGTCGCGCGCGCGGCCGGGATCTCGGCCTGGCAGTTCCTCCAGCCCGGCTTCTTCGTGGCCCTGGCGCTGGGGGCGGTGGCAGTCGGCATCTACAACCCGGTCTCCGCCCTGCTGAAGCAGCGCTCCACCGAGATCGAGGCCAAGATCTTCGCCAAGTCGACCAAGGCGGGGTCCGGCAAGGATCTCTGGATCCGCCAGCGCGGCCTCGACGGCGAGGCGATCATCCGGGCCGAGACCGCCATCGAGGGTACCACGACCCTGGCGGGGGTCTCGGTCTTCACCTTCGACGAGGCCGGCAAGTTCGCCGAGCAGATCGTGGCCGCCGAGGCCACCCTCCACGACGGCTACTGGGCGCTGTCGGACGCCCGCGTGCTCGCCCCGGACGCGCCGCCTGAGTCGTTCGACACCTACCTGATCGCCTCGAACCTGGACCCCGGGCAGGTCCGGCAGCGCTTCACCCCCCCGGAATCTGTGCCTTTCTGGCAACTTCCCACAACCATCGCGCGGACCGAGCGGGCCGGTCTCGACGCCACCCGATACCGTCTTCAGTACGATGTCCTGTGGGCCAGGCCGGTCCTGTTCCTCGCTATGGTGATCGTGGCCGCAACCGTTTCCTTACGGTTCTTCCGCTTTGGTGGGGTCGGTAAACTCGTCCTCGGCGGCGTCGCGGCGGGCTTCGCTCTCTACGTGGTCCGACAGGTCATGGAGGGGCTCGGCGCGTCCGGACTCGTCGCCGCACCGGTGGCGGCGTGGTTCCCGGCCGTGGTAGGCAGTCTTCTCGGTACGCTTACGCTTCTGTACCAGGAAGACGGCTGACGCCCGTGAACCATCGCGGGACGGGAGACGGGTGTGTGAGGTTGGTGGCGGATCACGTCACAGGGGTTGGGTCGCGCGTTGCGTAAGGTCGCCCACATCCTGCGGAAGACGGCCCTCCTGGCCGCGCTGGCGCTCGCCGCGCCGCTGGCCGGGGGCGTCTTGGCGCATGCCCAGGGGATGGCGACGCCGAAGCTCGGCAAGCCGGGCGACAAGCTGTTGGTCGAGGCCAACGAGCTGATCTACGACAACGACCACAACACCGTGACCGCGCGCGGCAACGCCGAGCTTCATTTCGGTCCCCGGACCCTCCAGGCCGACAGCGTGCGCTACGACCGCGGCACCGGCCGGGTCTTCGCCCAGGGCAACGTCCGCCTCACCGAGGCCGATGGCGGCGTCGTGACCGGCGCGCGCATGGAGCTGACAGACGACTTCAAGACCGGCTTCGTCGATGCGTTCCGCGGCCAGCAGACCGTGGAGCGGCGGACCGAGACGGTGCGGACGCGCTTCTCCGCCCCCCGGGCCGAGCGCCTGAACGGCGAGCAGACCAGCTTCGAGTCCGGCAGCTACACCGCCTGCGAGCCGTGCAAGGACAACCCGGAGACGCCGCCGCTCTGGCAGATCCGCGCCAAGAAGATCATCCACGACAACCAGACCCACACGATCTACTTCGACGATTCCACCCTGGAGATCGCCGGGATCCCGGTCGCCTACCTGCCCTATTTTGAGGCGGCGGACCCGACCGTGAAGCGCAAGACCGGCTTCCTGACGCCGCGCTTCATCTCGACCACGGCGCTCGGCCGGGGCGTGTCGCTGCCGTACTTCGTCGACCTCGCGCCGAACTACGACCTGACCATCACTCCGACCCTGCTGAGCCGCCAGGGCGTGCTCGGCCAAGCCGAGTTCCGCCAGCGGATCGACAACGGCTTCTACAACATCCGCCTGTCGGGCATCTCGCAGACGACCCCGTCGGCGTTCCTGCCGAGCCCGCTGGGCGCCGGCGAGCGCGACTTCCGCGGCTCGGTGGAATCGCAGGGGCGGTTCTACATCAACGACCGCTGGCGGACCGGCTGGGACCTCGTCGGCGTCACCGACAAGTGGTTCCTCGACAATTACCGGATCCGCAACCAGAACATCACCACGGACTATTTCCGCGAGGCGACCTCGACCGCCTACCTGGTCGGCCAGGGCGACCGGTCGTGGTTCGAGGCGCGCGGCTACTACTTCAAGGGCCTGTCGAGCTTCGACTGGCAGAAGCAGCAGCCGATCGTTGCGCCGGTGATCGACTATGACAAGCGCGTCAACGGCCCGGCCGAGATCGGCGGCGAGGTCCGGTTCCAGGCCAACATCACCAGCCTGACCCGTGAGACCACCCAGTTCCAGGGCCTGCCCCGCACCTCGAGCTACCTGTTCTCGCCGAGCGTGAACGGCGTCAGCTTCCCGCTCTACCAGACCTGCACGGTGTTCCAGCGCGGCCTGTGCGCCATCGACGGGCTCGCCGGCACCAACACCCGCGCCTCGGCGGAACTGTCCTGGCGCCGGAGCTTCATCGACGATTGGGGCCAGAAGTTCACGCCGTTCGCGTATCTGCGCACCGACGCGTTCTTCACCAACCCGAGCTTCTCCGGCTACCAGAACGACCTCGCCCCCCAGGTCGCCAAGATCGACGACGGCTTCGCCGGCCGGGTGATGCCGGCGGTCGGGCTCGATTACCGCTACCCGTTCGTCGCCAATTTCGGTGCGCTCGGCGTCCACACCCTGGAGCCGATCGGCCAGATCATCGCGCGCCCGTCCGAGACCCGGATCGGCCGCCTGCCGAACGAGGACGCCCAGAGCCTGGTGTTCGACGACACCTCCCTGTTCGAGTGGGACAAGTTCTCCGGCTACGACCGGGTCGAGGGCGGCGTGCGCACCAATCTCGGCGGCCAGTATTCCGTGGTGACGCCCTCGGGCTGGTACACCAACGTGATGTTCGGCGAGTCCATCCAGCTCGCCGGGGTGAACTCGTTCCGCCGGGGCGACATCGCCAATGTCGGGCTGGATTCCGGCCTGGAGACCCGGCGCTCCGACTTCGTCGGGCGGTTCCAGGTCTCGCCGAACCAGAACATCACGTTCATCACCCGCGCGCGGTTCGACCAGTCCGACTTCCACGTCGCCCGGCTCGAAACCGGCGCAACGGCGCGGTTCGCACCGTTCCTGCCGCTCACCGTCTCGGCGTTCTACTCGTATTACGAGGCGCAGCCGCTGCTCGGCTACAGCCATTACCGCGAGGGCGTGACCGCCAGCGCCACCTACAACATCACGCCGAACTGGTTCGTCTCCGGCTCGCTCCTGGTGGACCTGACCCACTACCTCGATATCCGGAACACCTACACGGACGCCCTCTCGGCCTACCTCGCCAACCCGATCGGAACGGTGCCGACCTACCAGAATCCGGGCCGGTTCTACCTCTCCGGCGCGAGCTTCGGCGGCGGCTACCAGGACGAGTGCACGACGATCTCGCTCAACTACATCAACTCGCCGATCGCCACCGCGACCGGCGTCCGCGAGCGCAACCAGACCGTGCTGCTCCGCCTCGAGCTGAAGACGCTGGGCGAAGCGGATCTGCGCCAGAACGTCGGCACCGCCACCACCGCGGACGGCATCGCCACCGTGCGGTAGTTTTTTGGGATTCTTTGGGGAGCCGGTCCTGGCTCGACGTGCGCCCTCCCTCCCCCCTCTGCGGGGGAGGGTGGCCCCCGAAGGGGG
>NZ_VRVG01000120.1:0-17363 GCF_008040085.1 Methylobacterium sp. WL7
CCAAGGCGAACTCGGCTGCCACGAAGAACCCGTTGGCAAAGACGAGGACCAGGACCGCGAGCAACCCCAGTGCGGTCGACCATGCATCGTCGGAAATCAGCGTGACCCTTCTCGAATGAACGTCCCGACCTACCAGCCATGCCGGTTTCGGACCACGGCACGACCGTCGCCGAGCTCAGACGACGCGGGTTTACCTGACGACCATCGAGAAGCGGCGCCCGATGTCCGCACAGGCCGGATCCTTCCCACGGAGCGAGGCTATCCGCTCAAACTCGTCGGCTCCGGCGTAGATCGAGCGTGCCCCGATACCGGGCGCGAGGGCGTCGAACGTGCGCGAGGGAGCGATGACCCGCCTCCGGCCGGTGGTGATGACCGCGCTTGTGGCGGCCTTGGGCTTCGTGCCGATGGCGCTGGCAACGGGCACTGGGGCGGAGGTGCAAAAGCCCTTGGCAACCGTGGTGATCGGCGGCCTGGTGAGCGCCACATTGCTCACCCTGGCGGTCTTGCCTGCACTCTACGTGCGGTTCGGAAAGCCGAGCTCCAGATCAACCCCAAACACGATCCTCGACTGCCAGCCCTGCGCCGTTTGAGCCGATCGAGTGCGGCACGCCATAAAAGGATTGGAGGGAAAATCGGGTTAATCGGTCTTCGGTCCGGAACCTCAATTAGATCAATGGGTTAGGCGTACCGAATTTCGCGTGGTAAATGCCCTGTTAACCAGCAGAATTTGACGATGCAGCGCCTCCTGACGGACCGCGCATCGCGCTTGCACGAGACCAGGAGACGATGCACCACCCACCCCTACCCGAGACCAGCGATGGCATCGGCGCTACCATTGCGTCCGGTTCTCTTCAGGCCCCAGCACAGACGCGAAAACACCGCACAGATTTCTCGGCTCTGGACCAGTTCACCGAGACCTCCGCGTCAGAGCCGATCTCCCTGTCGACAGAGGCACTTGGTCCAATTGGCGCCGAGCTTCCCTCGCGCGGGCGCGCGCGAGGGCGTAACCTTGGTACTGCACCACCCATCGACAGCACCCTGTCCGAGACCCCGCACAACCCTTGCGGGCCGGCCGCCAACGATGACGCCGCCGATGGCCCGATCCGGGTCAAGCGCACCTATCAGCGCCGCAAGCCGCGTCGCGAAGACCGGCGCTACAACACCACCTCGATCACCATCCTGCCCCAGGTCTATGACCAGGCCCGCACCGCCTTCGCCAACGCCACCAGCCGGGGCCTGCCACTGGATACCATGGTGACCCTGCGACCGGTGATCTTCGAGGGGCTGACGCCGCAGGAGCGCTACGTCTGGACGAAGAAGCGGGTCAATGCGATGCGCCAGCTCTTCGCCGACAACGACGACCTGCCCGAGTTTGCTGCTCTGTGGTCACGAGAGTCGACGCGGGTCAGGACCGCGTGGCCCTACGGTGCGAAGGGCGAGCACCTGCACATGCTCGTCCACACCGCGGGTGCCCGAGAGCCTCTGCGCAAGGCCTTGCACAAGACCTTCACCCAGAGGGAAGCCTTCGTTGATCCGGCCGACGACGTCGTGCACCGCTTGAACAACGGCCAACTCGGCGACGCCTCAACCTACATCCTCAAGGCGGTCCACCAGAACGTCTGGAGGACCTACGAGGCGACACCGCACCGGCCGTCTGGCGAGATCTACGGGCCCCGCGTTGGCTGGACGCGCAACATCCTCGATGAACTGCCAGTCCGCCGGCCAGGGAGGCGCACCGGCAGCTGATCCGAGCTCAGGATCAGCTCACCGACGGGCGAGGGGAAGACGAAAGATTGGGTTGCCCCCTGGGCGGTCGCTTGGGGTCGGACTGGGCTCGTAGGACAGCCCCAGAACGACATCGGTGATCAGCTCGGCTTGGAACACAGCCCCCTTCAGGTAGGCGCCTACCACGTCGCTGGTTAGCATGAACTCGTCAGTGACGATTACCAGGAAGTAGCGGTTATACGGGCCACCGTTCGGCGCCTTGTCCTTTCGTCGAATGCGATCCTGCAGCTCTCCGACGAGCTGCTCCTTCGTCCAGTTCAAGTACATCCCTCCGCTGCCGTCAGGGTGCTGCTTCAGGCCCTTCATGGAGGCTTTCAGCGTCTCCCGGTCGACCAGCTCCGTCACCTCGATCCCGCACCACTGGCCGTCGACGAGGCCCTCACAGTCGGGGGGGTCTTCACCATCGACCCGCGATTGAAGAACGCCGACCTGATGACCGGCAGCCTCCAAGACCATCTTGGCGTTGCAGCGTTCTTCGAGAGCTCGATCTGCTCCGCCGGTCCAGTAGCCACGGACAGGGCGCACCGTTTCCAGCGCCTTGATGAGCGCGTCGTCGTAGTCGTCGTCCATCATGCTCCCCAGGACATGTTCGGGGTGGTCGATCAGTTTGGCGGGTTGCGATCCAGCCACTCAAGAACTTGGCGCGTCACCATCTCGGCCGTCGCCTGGGCGTCCCGCGCTTCCTCCGGCTTGATGTCCGGCGGGCCACCTGGATGCTCGACCATCATGCGCCCGGCGTGGATGCGCTGACGCGCTCTGGCGAGAGTTTCTGCTCGCACCTTGGCGTCCTGCGTCAGGACTGCGTCCTTCCCGCCGCTCGCCGCGCTCCTGATGAGGTCGACGATCTTCCAGTGCTCTGGGGTCTTCTGAAAATCGGACGACTGGAACACAGCCAACCCTTTGGACCTGGCATGGTGCACCACGAAGGTCAGCGCCCCTTCGACGAGGGCTGCCGCAAGGACGATCCGCGCCGTCGCGGCCGAACTTGGATCGCTCGTCAGCATCTCCCTGGCGGTCTGCGTCCACCACACCTTGAAGGTTCGGAAACCGAGGCGATCCAGGGCATCTGGGAAGGCGGCCAGCGGCTCTACGTGGCTCGGACGCCCATCGGTTCGCCGGCCGATGACGTCGCTCACGATCGGGCGCATTCGTGCTCGGTGCGGCCGTGGCCAGGAGACATCCCGACCGCGCTTCCACTCACGCCAGCGGTCCCCGGGCACCACAATGGTCCCCATGACCTGGGTCGTGCGGAGGCTTCCGTTGCTCTCGGCGAGCAAATTCCCGAACACCATGTAGGTGATGGCCGCCTCGACGGCGGTACGGTTGAGGCCAGAACCCACCGCCTGCTCGACCACTACTCCACGGTCTACTTGCGCCTCCCTGATCCCGTCGTCCCTGATGCGCTCGTTCAAGGCCTTCACGATGAAGTCGAAGGCATCGAAATCGCGCAGCTCCGGATTGTCCGGCATCCAGGTCAGACCATGGATGAAGATGTTCTCCTCGGGAATGTAGCGGTCGCGGCCGGTGTAGTTGTTCGCCACTTGGCGGAGCGCGTCGTTCACCTCGCCGTCTCTGTAGCCCGCGCGGCGGCCGATTTCCTGCAACTCCTCGTAGGTGAGACCAGGATCCGACGGGCTGATGAAGACGCTGCACATCAGCGCCTCGCGCAGTGCGTCCGCGATCTGCGTATCCACGATCTCGCTCCCGTTCGTCATACCGCCCGGCTGCATGATGCCATGGCATGGCTCAGCCCGCTCTACGACCCGCACGGTCTTGAGGGCGTCCAGCTCGAGGCGGGTCAACCGCTGCCCCTCGGCAGCTCCTCTTCGGTTCCGCATCCACAACTTGCCTCTGTGGATCTCCCCTATCCGAGGGGTGAACCGTTTTGCATCCTATGTTGCCGAGCAGCGCTGGGGCCGCGGATCGCCCTCCCCGCCGAAGCCACTGCAGCCATTCCCGGCTGATGATCCGCACCACGTTCGACTCGTTCTTCCGGCCCTGATGGCGGCGCTCCTGGATGGTCAGCAGCCCGTCGCCCTCGGCCAGCCGGATCGCAGCTTGTGCCAGCCGGCGGCAAACGCCCGCCCGCGCCGCGATGGCGTCGATGCATAGCCCGCAGGCGCCGTTGCGGGCCATCTCGTCCCCGACGATCCGCAGGACCGCAAGCTGCCCAGTAGTGAACCGGCTGGCGAGCGCCGGCGGCATAGGCCCCGAGCAGGCCAGCCGTCGGCGGCGCTCGATGGCCACAGATCGCTCAGGAGCCCGTTGGAGGCGCTTGGGCGGAAACAGCGTCACACGGCCGAGCGGGATGCCGACGGGCGCCACGGCCTCTCGTATCGCATTCCTGCGGGCATGCAGCGTCTCGGCCAAGCCCTGAGCCGCGGCATCGGTGACGGTCTCGGCGGCGTGGGCCTGCCAGATCTTGCGCGACAGGTCATCGAGCTGCGCGAGCGTTCGCGCGGCCTCAATCGCCTCCCGCATAGTGGCGTGAAACATCGGTCCCGGTCCCCAACGGGCCGCGGCAGGGTCCAGGCAAAGCGCCACCGTTGCGAGAACCACTGTTCTCGCTTGACTCCGAGGAGTCCTTCGACGATCTTCGGGATGCATTTGGTTCCCGCCGATCTCGATCGGTTCGACGGCCTCACCCTTGCCGGGGTGGGGCCGTTGGCATTTCGAGGGTCACTTCCGCAGCTGATTGATCTCCTTCGGCGACTCGCCTCGCAGCTATCGCCAGTAGGGGATTTAGAGCCAGAATGGCCGCGGAGGCAACCTCGGTTGCCCAGCCTCATAGCCGGGTCTGCTGATTTGCGCGAGATTTGCATTAGTGCAAACGCTGCAAACGGCGCAAACAACAAGTCTTTCCCAGGATCTACTAAGACCTGTTGTTCCTGAGCTTCTACCACCGGCTGCGGGTTGTTGGTGGACTGGCTACGCCAAGTGGGCGAAGTAGAACCCCGATGCAGTCGAAAGCATGCAAGCCGCAGCAGGGCACCTGCAGGCCCATCAGGTTCATCGAGCCTCGCGGTCCAGCATCTCTCAACAGGGCCATTGTTCGGGCCCCAGCGAAGGTTCGTGACGGCATATCGGTGATGAATGGTCGGATAGGTTATTGCCGGCATCGCGGGATGCAGGACTCGCGTGAGAGAGGGATGCAGGCAATCAGGGCGCGCCCAAGTGGTGGGGCCGAGCCGTTCCAACCAATGTTAGGAGCAATCCCGCTTCTGGCCGCATGGCCTGGTGGCAGCACCTGTCGTAGCTCAACGGGATGTCAGCCGGTCTCGCCCCTACCCTACTCCCGAACGTCGTCGCGATCTGGCACGGCGCCATCGAGAACATCTCCCCGCACGCCTCCCCCTGCCGGCACATGCCACCCAGCCGGTGGAGCCCGATACGGGAGAACTGCTTGGACTTCATCACTCGGTTCGGGGACGAAGCGCACCGGCTCGGCTGGACGGCGGAGCAGCTATTCGGGGTGCACCCCGAGCACGGCACGCTCCGGGTCGACTATTGCGGGGCGCTGGTGACGGCCAGCGACAAGGCGGTCGGCGTCGAGGCCACCCGGGTTCTGTACGAGAGGACGTCGAGCTACCGGAACCGGCAGGGGCAAGAGTGGGGCCCGCCGATCTGGGCGTTCAAGGCGAAGGCCGGTTAGGACTTCCGCGGCTCGCTCATCCCGGTCTCGATCAGCAGCTCGCGCCCGGCCGGCGTCAGGAACCAAAGCTTCCGCCCAGACGGTCCGCGTACTGGCCTCTCCTCGACCAAACCAAGCTCCTGCAGCACCGGCATGACGCTCGGGTGCGCCCCGTGCCGCATGCCCTGCGGGTACAGGGCGCAGGCGCGGAGGGCTTCAAGCTGAAGGCCGCGGAGAGGTGCTCGGATCTCGGAGGGCATGCCGGCGAATTACCGCCCCTCGACGAGGGGGAACAACAGGGTCGAGAGCGCGAGCAGCACCCCAAGGGCATAGGCCGCGTGGATGTCCCTGCGGTCCAAAGCCGCCCGGCCTCGCAGCGCCATGCCGAGCTTGGTGGTCGTGGCCGCCGTCCCCATCGCGGAAGCCATGACGGCCGCGAACAGGATCCAGCCGGTCAAGGTCTGAGGCATGGCGGTCTACTGCAGCCGGCCGACCCCGGCGCTTAGGCCGAGGCGGATGGCCAGCGCCAGGAGGCCGCCGGCGGTAAGCCAAGCGCCGCCGTCCACGCGCCAGTTCTCGAAGTCGTTGTCGGGCTCGACCGTGTGGCCGCGCGAAGCAAGAACGGTCACGGCCTCGGCAACGGGATCCTCCGCGGGGATCATCCCTTCACCGGATGAACCAGCAGAAGCGCGGTGCGGACCATATTGCGCTTCCAGGCCACTTTGTCGGTCGTAAGCGCCTCGGCCGCAGCTGCGTTGGTGCGGATCGTCTCGACCAAGTCGAGCACCCACCCCTTTGCCAGGGGGTAACCCTCGGTCGCGACATGGGCCAGCACCGCGTCGACCGCGGGGTTGATCTCGTCGTCTGAGATCTCCGCGGCTTTTCGCAGGTCGGATACAGTGGGGTTGATGGCCATGCCGGAGAGCTATCTCTGCTCCCCTGCCCCATCCATCGTCAGACCCGTTCAGACCGCTTCGTCGGCGGCCTTGGACCACTGCCGCCCCACGTTCTCAATGATGGGTGCCGCATCGCGGCTTGCCTGGCCTGTCGCGCCCCCGGCGTCGGCAACGGCCGCCCGGATTATCGCCTCGGCTTCGGCCTTGGTGATGATGCTCTTGCTGATCAGCAGCCTGCCCAAATGCTCCGCGAGCAGACTGCCCGCGATGGCGATAGATTGAGCCCCTCCCTGATTATAGATCGTCATAAAGTCCTCCTATCGAGCGGCCTGCAACGCGGTATGCCTGCAAGCCTGCAAATCGCGTCTCCGCGAACCCTGGAATGCGGTACACCTACCGTTTGATCGGCTGCCGGCGCTCGACCACGGGCGGCTTCCTATGCTTCGTCAGCACGTCGTTGAACGCCTCGACCATCAATGTCTCAAGGGGGATGTCGCGGTCCTGGGCCAGGCGGGACATCTCCAACCATCCGGCGCGGTTCACCCGCACCTGCATCGTCTTCAAATCGGCAGGCCCGGCCTGCGGCGGCTCCGCCTCGGACGTCTCCGCCGGTGCAGTAGCCTCGGCCTTGGACGGAGGCGCCGGCTCGGGCGAGCGCCCCTTCGGTTCGACGATGCTCGACAGGGTAGGGCGCTTGGGTGCGGCCATCTCGGGTGCCTCGTTCGCGGTATTCAGGATTGAAGGAATGCAGGTATGGCGGACTACCGCATCAGCGGCTTGCCGGCTTGCGGGGGAAGTTGCGGGCCAGTTCGGCCACCGCCGACCACATGGCCTCGATCTCACCGGCTGCTCTACCCTCGGGGTCGTACTCGGTCACGGCCTGGCCGGAGATCAGAGCATGCGAGAGGCTGGCGCGCTGCGACACCTGACCAGGTAGGACCGGGGCGCCCATGTCGGCCAGCATGGTCCTCGCCTCGGCGACAATCGAGGTCTCGGTATCCCGAGTCGGCGGCGGGGCGGCGTTGATGATGCAGGCGATCGGCGCCTTGAGGCTGCGAGCCATAGCCAGGGTCGCGGCCACGGCATCGAGGTCGAACGGGCCCGGCCTAACCGGGATCACCGTCACGGTGGCGCGGGACATCAGCGAGGCGGTAAGGGGCGCGTTGTGAGGTGGGCTGTCGACGACCGCCCAGGCGATGCCGTCGGCCTCGGCGGCGTCGAGGATCCCGGCGATCGTGTTGCCGTCGGCCTTAGCGAGCAGCGGGGTCTCGGCGGCGCGGCGCTTGTACCAGAACGACAGTGACCCCTGCGGATCGGCGTCGACCAGGAGCGTGCGGCCTTCCTTTTCGGCCAGCGCGCCAAAGTGGGCGCATAAGGTGCTCTTGCCGCTACCACCCTTCTGGGTCGCCACCAGGATCACATGCATCGCGGCTTACCTGCCCTGCGGAATGCCGGACCGCCGGCGTGCCTGACGCCCGCGAATGCGCTATGCCTGATCGCCTCGATGCCGGAACCGCGGCGCTGCGGAAGACCGCATTGCAGGGTTGCAGGCATCCCGGCGAACAGGGTTACAGCGGGCCCGGAGATCCTGCATGATCCCGGATGCAAATCAAATAGCCGTCTCTCTTGTTTAGGAAGCCCAGCGGGTGATGGCGGCTTGGGCTTCGGTCTGATTGTCCCGGATCCGGTAGATGGTCTGCCGACTGAGCCCCGTGGCCTTGGCGACGGCTTGAACGGTCTCACCCATGCCCAGGCGGGCAACCACGTCATCGAGTTGTTGGCGCGTGTAGCTGGGCTTGCGGCCGAGGTAAGCGTCGTCTCGGCCCTTGGCGAGCTCGATGCCGCCCCGTTGGGCTTCCTTCGTCGCCTCGGCCTGAGCCTGGGCAGTCGCGGCCATGAAGGCGATCAGCGCGTCCCGCACGGCCATCTGCACCGGGTCGGTTGTCGAGCCGTCGAAGGTCATTGCGTTGATCACCGTCTTCACGATGACCCCGCGGGCCATGAACGTGCGGATCGTCTCCGTCACGTCCTGATAGTTGCGGCCCAGGCGGTCGACCCACCGGACGACGAGGACATCGCCCTTGCGCAGCATGTCAAACAGCCGGCGCCCTTGGGGACGTTCAGCCAGCACGGTCGACACACCGGACACACCCTCATCTGCAACGACGTGGTCGATCTTGAAGCCGGCGGCCTCGGCCTGGGTCCGCTGGTGCACGGTGGTCTGATCGGTCGTCGACACCCGGGCGTACAGGATTGTGGTCATCAAGGTTTCATTTCTGTCCGTTGACGTGATGTACGTACAGAAGCATGTCCGAAATGCCGATGCAACCCATGCGGACTATAAATCCGAGCTGGTCTGATTGTCCACAAGAGTATGCCCTAATGGACGGTCGGAATACCGAACGGACCTTGAAGTACCGCGTCTACGATCGGCGTGGGTGGAGAGCGGGCGTTGATGGCAGGTCTTGAGGCGGATGTGCTCACCGCGAGGTGATCAGTTCCTTGATCCGCGAGGCGAGCGCCTCCATGGCGAACGGCTTGGTCAATACCTGCATGCCGGGAGCAAGATGCCCATTGCCGACCGCCGCGTTCTCCGCGTACCCGGTGATGAACAGCACCTTGAGGTCTGGCCGTCGCTCGCGACCCGCGTCAGCCATCTGCCGCCCGTTCATGCCGCCCGGCAGGCCCACGTCGGTGACCAGCAAGTCGATGCGCACGTCCGATTGCAGGACCTTCAGCCCCGCTACACTGTCGCCTGCCTCGATGGCTGTGTAGCCGAGATCCTCCAGAACCTCCGTCACCAGCATGCGAACGGACGGCTCGTCGTCGACGATGAGCACCGTCTCGCCCTGTCCGGCGCGCTCCGCCTCGGTTAGCTGGGCGACGACGGCGTCCTCCTCGGTCTCGCCGTAGTGACGCGGCAGATAGAGGCACACCGTCGTGCCCTGTCCGACCTCCGAGTAGATCCTTACCTGTCCACCCGATTGCCGGGCGAAGCCGTAGACCATCGACAGGCCGAGCCCGGTACCTTGGCCCATGGGCTTGGTCGTGAAGAACGGCTCGAATACCCGGGCGATCACCTCCGGGGTCATGCCGCACCCGGTGTCGGTCACACAGAGCGAGAGGTATTGCCCCTCGGGGACCTCGTGCTGGACCGCCGTCGGCCGATCCAGCCACTTGTTGGCGGTCTCGATGACGATGCGGCCGCCATCCGGCATCACGTCACGGGCGTTGATGCACAGGTTGAGCAGCGCGTTCTCAAGCTGACCAGGGTCGATCAGCGTGGGCCATAGGCTCGCCGACCCGACGGTCTCCAGCGTAATCTCCGGCCCGATGGTGCGCCGGATCAACTCCTCCATGTCCGCCACGAGGCGGTTCACGTTGGTCGGCTTAGGGTCGAGCGTTTGGCGGCGCGAGAAGGCGAGGAGGCGATGCGTGAGCGCGGCCGCGCGCTTGGCCGCTCCCTGCGCGACGCTCATGTAGCGGTCGAGGTCGCCAAGGCGGCCCTGACCCATGCGCGTCTGCATCAACTCTAGCGACCCCGAGATGCCGGCGAGCAGGTTGTTGAAGTCGTGCGCCAGGCCGCCGGTTAGCTGGCCTACCGCCTCCATCTTCTGCGACTGGCGCAGGGCCTCCTCGGCTTGGCGTTGCTCGGTGATATCAGTCGCCTCGGGCATAATCTCGATGACCCGGCCGGTCCCGTCCAGCACCGGGTTCATCAAGAAATCGTAGATGCGCGTCCCGCCGTCAGGCATGACAAGCGGCAGTTCCGCCCGCATCCGCTCTCCGCGATTGACGGCCTCTAGGGCGTCGGCGACGACCTCGGCCATGCCGGGCGTGCCGGTGAACCACGGCGTTTGCGGAAAGGGTTGCCCGACGACGTCCGCGAGTTCGGCGCCGATCGCGTTCAGCGCGGCATGGTTGGCGTCGAGCAACGAACCGTCGAGGTCAACCCGCCCCATCAACTGGCGTGTCGCGTCGAAGATCACGCGCTGGCGGGCGGCGTAGGCCCGGACCTCCTCCGTCCGCTCCTCAATGCGCTGCTCCAACGTCGCGTTGAGATCACGCAGCGCCGCCGCGGCACGGTCGCGCTCGGCCTCTATGGCACGCCGTTCCTCCACGTCGATGAGCACGCCCGGGAAGCTCAGGGGTGTGCCGTCCGGAGCATGCTCGACCCGGCCGTTCGCCTCCAGCCAGTAGTAGTTCCCGTCCGCGCGCCGAGTGCGGTACTGATGCGCATAGGCGCCCCCGCGGGCTATGACCTCGCTGATGGCGTCCGAAAGCCCAGCTTGGTCGTCGGGGTGTACGGTCGCGACGATTTGGGCGAGCGGGATGCCGTCTCGGCCAAGCGCCGGGTCGAGGCCAAAAGCGGTGGCGAACGCCTCGTCGACAGCGAACCTGTCGTTGGGCAAGTCCCAGTGCCAAGTGCCGATGATCGCGCCGGCCGCGAGCGCCAGCTGGACGCGCTCTGCGTTCTCGCGAGCCAGCGCCTCGCTGACGCGCAGAGCCTCCTGACCCTCGTAGCGGTCGGTTATGTCCTGCACGGTGCCGAACATCCGCACCACCTTGCCGGCCTCGTCGCATACGAAGCTGCCGCGGCGCGCAATCCAACGCAGTTCGTCGTCGTCCGACCGGCGGATGCGGTACTCGACATCTCGTGCGGCCGTGCCGGCTCGCCGGGTCTCGTCGTTCGAGAGAATGCCGCGATCCTCCGGCACGACCAGCGCCTCAAACCGCTCTGTCGAGTAGTGATCGGCCGGTGGCACGCCGTAGATGCGTGTAAACTCCGGCGACACGCTCATCAGGCCGGTGTCGACGGCGACCTCAAATGTGCCGACGCGACCCGCTTCCTGGGCAAGGCGGGAGCGAGTGTCGCTCTCGCGCAAGGCCTTCTCGCCGTCCAAGCGCTCGTAGACTGCCGACATCAGGCGGGCGAGCGTCTCGAAGAAGGCGAGCGCGTCCGTGTCGAACGTAGGCGTCTGGGTCGAGGCGAAAGAAATCACGCCACGTAGGCTGCCACGGCTCATGATCGGGAAGCCGGCGTAGGCGTTTAATCCAATGCTCCGGGCGGTCTGGTAGGCGGGTTCCTCGCTATGCTGGACATCGGTGAGCATCAACGGCTGACGCTGTTCGGCAACGATGCCGCAGAGCGGCGCGCCATAGGGCATCCGATGCAGAAAAGCCTGTACCTCGTCGGTCGCGTTGAGCGAGTGAGTGAGGCGCAGATGTCCGCCGTCCTGCCAGATGTCGTAGGTGTAGCTACGATCGAACCCGAGGGCGCCCGCACTCTCGGACAGGATCGGATCGAGCACCGCGGCGGGATCGGTGACAGTCAACAGGGCCTGTGAGGCCTTGGCCAGGACCTCAATGCGCCGGGCTTGCCGCAGCTCGGTCCGCTGCTGTTCCAGGACTTGATCGCGGCCCTCGACGGCGCGGCGCATCTCCAGCAAGCTCGCCACCTGCCGTCCGAGGGCCCTGAGGTCGTCGGCCTGCTCTGGCGTCAGTCCCTTGGCCCGGGGCGCAGTGTCGATGACGCACAGCGAGCCCAGCACCTGTCCTTCGAGAGATCGAAGGGGCGCGCCCGCATAGAAGCGGATGTACGGCTCACCCGTGACCAGGGGGTTGGCCATGGTCCGCGGGTCGGCGGTCAGATCCGGAATGACGAGGAGGTCGGGCTCCACGAGGGCGAACTTGCAGACCGAGCTGTCGAGGTCAGTCTCGCAGTGCGGGAAGCCGACGCGAGCCTTGAACCACTGCCTGTCGATCGCCACCAGACTGACGAGGGCGACCGGCGTCGCACATAGGCGGGTCGCGAGACGTACGACATCGTCGAAGCCCTGCTCGGGCAGGGTGTCGAGAATGTCGTAAGCGGCGAGCGCGGCGAGGCGGGCCGGATCGGTTACTGCGTACGGAATGGTGGTCATGTCGCGTCAGGCCGACGGGCGCCCGGTCTTCAAGCTCCCTCGCCTGGATCGAGGTGCGAGAATGGGGGCCTCGCGGTCGATCATGAGGCGGAGGGCCGAGCGGATGACTTCGCTGACGCTGGCGTAACGCCCTGAGGCGACCTGTGCCTGGAGGTAGGCCTCCAACTCCTTGGTCAGGGCGATGCAACGGGTCGGCGTGCTTGACATAGGTTGCCCTCGCACGACCGGCCCGGGCTATCAATCCTTATGCGCTCAGCGACCACCGGGACTTAAAGCAAAGCTGCGTGATCGCCCGAACCAGAGCACCTTGAAGCAGACATCTCGACTGACTGGAAAGGGCCGCAAGCAGGCATGACGGCAATGTCGCTCCTTCCGACGCTCATTCAGAAGCTAACGATCGCAAAGCTACCCCAAAACGGCCCTTAGAACCCGCTAGGGCATACCTCAACGGACGGACAGGCACTTGCGCGGAGCGCATGACTACCTCCGCTGGGGGGACTAAGTCGCCCTGGCGGCGGGCGTCTCGAGATCGACGGCGGCCCCAAGGTCGGTCGTGAGGACGAGAACGGACAGGCCCGGTCATCGGGAGTCGTCCTCGAATGCATGGGTCCGCAGGCCTTGAGGCGCAGATCGGTCGATTAATCGATCGGTAGGTCGGCCCGGGGGTCGCGGGTTCGTGGGTCCGTAGGCCTAAGGGGCAAAAGGTACTTTGGGCCTTGAGTACGGGAGTACGGGAGTGAGTGAGTACGGTTTGGGTGCTGGCGCTGGCGCCAGGCCCCGAGCCCGCCGGTCTGACCCCGAATACGTCACGCTTATCCGGGGCCAGGATGCGGCCCATCACATATTGCAGGAGCCACGAGAAATATCTCTTGACGGCCGCGATGGCTCCACCTATCTCCTGCAATATACCGAATGCGACACGGCATATTGCAGGGGACGCCCATGAACGAGATCCTCATCGCCGGGCTGCGCGCCAGCGCCCGTGACTTCCACACCGCCGGAGAGGCGATGCTGCGCGGGGCCGAGCGCTTGGAGACGCTGGCGGGCGCCCTGGAGAGGGCCGAGCACGAGGCGGCCGGGAAGCCGGCGGGCGCCCCAGTCTACAAGAAGCCCAACGGCCGGATGACCGAGGCTGGGGTGGCCGCGATCGACGCGGCCTTCGCGGCTGGATCTACGGTCACGCAGGTGGCCGAGCAGTTCGAGATCCACACCTCCGCGGCGTCTTATCGGCACGCCCGCTTCTTGGAGACCCAGAAGGGAAATCCTTCGGCCTGACGGTCCTGTTCACCGCCGCCACTGAGATCGTTCCCGGGTAGAGCATCATGACCATCGACTTGACCAAATGCTCGCGCTCCGACCTGCTCACGGTCATGCACAACGCCCGACGCAGGGGCGATCCGGAGGCGATGAGGCTTCGCCTCGCGGCGGCCCTGGAGCTCCAGGGCCGATATAGTCAGGACTACGACGACCCGATCGCCGGGGCCTGCCACGGCACGCTGGCGCTCAAGGACCAGTGCAGGTTCGAGGTCAAAGGCACCCGCCACAAAGCAAACCGAAGCCGCGCGGCGATCCGCAATCGCAGCGAGTACGACTTCATGGTCTTGGTCGCGCGCGGACAGAGCGAGGGCTCGGGCTTCGAGCTCTTGCTCGCTGGTGGTCTCGGCCAAGGCACGGTGGAGTACATCGTCGCCACCAACCCGGATCGCTTCCCCCAGGACGCCGTCGTAGCCGCCCGCGCCCGCCTGATCGAGCACGGCGTCGCGCTCCCGGCGTGAGGTTCGCCGCACCAGCCGAACCGGCAATACCCTTCCAAAAACGGAGCCGCCCATGACCACCGAGATCAAGCCCCGGCCGCACGAACTCGTTCAGGACCCGGACTACTTCCGCGACGTCATGCGCAACATGGAGTGGGTGCCGGGCAAGGAGAACCGCCGGGTCCGCTTCGGCACCACCGGCGAGGGACACTTCCCCAACTACCAGACCGGCTGGCCCGCGGACCACGTGATGGCCCATGAGGTCCACCGCTTCAGCGGCCGGACGCACAGCGCCTACCACGATGCGCCGCTCGAGACCTTCGACGAGGACCGGCTCAGCCGGGCCTTCACCTGGGAGGAGGTCACCGGGATGCTGGCCGGGCGGCTGCCGCCGAAGAAGTAAGGCGCTCGGTCCCCTGCCCCGACCGCATCGCGATACTCCCCCGATCGGAGTGACCAGCATGCCCCCGTCCGTTGAAGATCGTGCCCGCGGTGCCCTCCTCGGCCTCGCCGTCGGCGACGCCCTCGGGGCGACCCTGGAATTCGAGCCGCGCGACGTCCATCCGCTCCACACCGAGATGTGTGGTGCGGGTCCCTTCGACCTCAAGCCCGGCCAGTGGACCGACGACACCAGCATGGCCCTGGCGCTCGCCGAGAGCCTGATCGCCCACCCGGACTTCGACCCAGCCGATCTGATGCGGCGTTTCGTGGCCTGGGCGGAGGACGGCGCCTACTCTTGCACCGGTTCCTGCTTCGACATTGGCATCACCACCCGGCAGTCGCTGAGCTTGTTCCAGCGCACCGGCGAGCCGTTTGCGGGTTCGACCACCCCCGACACCGCCGGCAACGGCTCGCTAATGCGCGTCGCCCCCGTGGCTCTCAGGGCACTCGACGACGATGCCCACGCCGCGCGGATCGCCCGGGACCAGAGCCGCACCACCCATGCCGCCACCGAGGCGGTCGAGGCCTGCGACCTGGTCGTGCGGATCCTGCGCGAGGCGATCCAGAGTGGTGGAAAGGACGCGCTCCAACCCCGTCCTTGGGATGGTTCGGCCCGGGTCCGGGACATCGCCGCTGGCACTTGGCGCGGCAAGACGCGCTCACAGATCAAGTCCTCCGGCTACGTGATCGACACCCTGGAGGCAGCGCTCTGGTGCACGGACCAGGCCGCAAGCTTCGAGGAGGCGCTGGTGCTGGCCGTCAACCTCGCCGGGGACGCCGACACGGTCGGCGCCGTCACCGGCCAAGTCGCCGGCGCCGTGTTCGGGGTCTCGGCGATCCCGCAGCGCTGGCTCGAGCCCCTGGCCTGGCGTGGCCAGTTGGAGACCCTCGCAGCGCAACTCCTCCGTCTTGCTCGACCCTTTGCGTAGGAGGGCACGGCGATGGAAGCAGCCATGGCGGCCGGCGCGCCCAGCGTCGGCATTTTCTGGGGCGTGCCCGACCCGGACGGATCAATCATCCTCGTCGTCGATCGCACGCCCCTCGCGGAGGCTGAGCCCTACGGCACGTTCCTGACGCATCCGCGTGGCCACTACGAGGTCTGGGAAACCTGGCGCCGGCTCACGCCCGCAGGCCGCACCAGCCGGGAGCTCCCCGGTGCCATCGTGTGGCACGAGTACGAGGAGTGCCCCCGCGGACGCATCGTCTACAGCCGGACGACGGAGACCTTCATCGTCTACGCGGACCGGCGCCTGCAGGGACCTGCGCTCGTCTCGCAGATCGTGCAGGCGTTCGGCCTGATCACCCAACGCTACAGCGTGCAGTCTGACAGCCACTATCGATAAGCGTCGGAGCGCCTCGATGTCGTGCTCGGCGGTTCGAGCTTATTGAGTTACTTTAAACAATACGACATCGCCCTGAGATCGTCAACCATGACCTCGCAACAACAGCATTGTTTCATCTCAAAAGTAATGTAACATGACAGATATTCAAGTTCGTCTTTTTTATTCGCAACACCCCCACCCGGTTGGGAAGTGCTCTTATTCCCGCAACACCTAAAAGACCCTATTCCCAAGTTGGACTTGCGCTGGTTCCCGTTCCAATGATTAGGTCACCCTGACTGCCAGGACCTTGTCGATCCGGCGCCCGTCCATGTCGACAACCTCGAAACGCCAGTCACCGGCCTCAAAGACGTCGCCGGCCGCAGGGATCCGACCAAGCTGGAAGATCACGTAGCCGGCCAGTGTGTTGAAGTCGTCGGAAGCAGGATCCTCGGACAAATCGAGCCGCTCGAACGCCTCGCGGGCGGGCATCATGCCGTCGATCAGCAGCGAGCCGTCGGGCCGCTCGACCACGTCGGGCTCCTCGCCCACTTCCGGGATGTCGCCAGCGATGGCCTCGAGCAGGTCGGTCTGCGTGACGATGCCCTCCAGGCTGCCGTACTCGTCGACGACCACAGCCATCCGCATCGGCTGGCTCTGGAAGGTCTCCAGCACTGCCAGGATGGTCATGCTCTCGTGCACAACGATGGGGGGCTGCGTGGCGGCGGCGATGTCGATGTTGCGGCCGTCGAGCACCTGGTCGAGCAGATCCTGCTTGCGCACGATCCCGACGATCTCGTCGACGTCGCCGCGGCTGACGACGACCTGGGCGTGATTGCATTCGCGCACGGCCTTCAGCACCACATCCCGCGGGTCGTCGGCGTCGACCCAGAAGACCTCGTGGCGCGGGGTCATGATGTCCCGGACCTTGCGCTCGCCGATGGAGAAGATGCGCTCCACCGCCTCCTGCTGGACCTCGCGGATCAGGCCAGCTTCCTGGCTCGCCTGGATCAGTAGATTGAGCTCGGCGGTCGAATGCAGCGAGCCCTCGCCGTGACCGGCCTGGAGGTCGAAGAGCCGAAGCACGCCGTTGCCGAGGCCGTTGAGCAACAGGATTGCCGGGCGGAAGAGGAGCAGGAACAGGCCGAGCGGACGGACGACGGCCAGCGCCGTGCGCTCGCTGCGCTGGAGGGCCAAACTCTTCGGAGCCAGCTCGCCGAGCACGATGTGCAGGGAGGTGATGATCGAGAAGGCCACGACCACGGCTACGGTATGGGCCAGGGCCGTTCCAAGCGACATCGGCAGCCAGGCCAGGACCGGTTCGATCAGGTGAGCCAGCGCCGGCTCCCCGATCCAGCCCAGCGCCAAGGACGAGAGAGTGATGCCGAACTGAGTAGCGGCAAGGTAGGCGTCGAGGCGGTCAGTGGCCCGTTGCAGGGCGGTGGCGTTGGCTCGCCGCTCAGAAACCAGTTCGGCGACCCGACTACGGCGCACGGAGACCAAGGCGAACTCGGCTGCCACGAAGAACCCGTTGGCAAAGACGAGGACCAGGACCGCGAGCAACCCCAGTGCGGTCGACCATGCATCGTCGGAAATCAGCGTGACCCTTCTCG
>NZ_VRVG01000121.1:0-17350 GCF_008040085.1 Methylobacterium sp. WL7
CCCCCCGAACATAGAGGTCCCGGCCGCCCTGGCGCCGGTACGCTCGCCGACCGGCATCGTGCTCCGGCGCGGCCTGCATCACGCCGGCTTCCTGATCGGGGCCGGCATCCTCGGGCTGATCGTGCTGGCCGCGCTGGCCGCCCCGCTGATCGCCCCGCACGACCCCTATGCGCAGGACGTCTCGCGCCGCCTGATCCCGCCGATCTGGCAGGCCAAGGGCAACTGGGACCACGTGCTCGGCACCGACAAGCTCGGGCGCGACTATCTCAGCCGCCTGCTCTACGGCGGCCAGATCTCCCTGCTGATCGGGATCTCGGCGGCGCTGATCTCCGGGCTGATCGGCACGGTGCTCGGCCTCTGCGCCGGCTATTTCGGCGGCTGGGTCGATTCGGTGGTGAGCTACATCGTGACCACCCGGCTGGCGATGCCCGTGGTGCTGGTGGCCCTGGCCATGGCGTCGCTGGTCGGCGGCTCGCTCAAGGTCGTGGTGCTGGTGCTGGGCTTCCTGCTCTGGGACCGCTTCGCCGTGGTGACCCGGGCCGCCACGCAGCAGATCCGGAACCAGGATTTCGTCTCGGCCGCCCGCGCCTCGGGCCTCACCGACCTGCGCATCATCGGCCAAGAAATCCTGCCCAACATCCTCAACGCGCTGATCGTCGTGGCGACCCTGGAGATGGCGCACGCGATCCTGCTCGAAGCCGCCCTGTCGTTCCTGGGCCTCGGGGTGCAGCCGCCGCTGCCGTCCTGGGGCCTGATGATCGCCGAGGGCAAGCAGTACATGTTCTTCCAGCCCTGGGTGATCACCATTCCGGGTGTGGCGCTCCTCTTCCTCGTGCTGGCGATCAACCTCCTGGGCGACGGCCTGCGCGACATCACGGCCCCCGAGGGCCGGCATTGATCAGACGTCCGGGGGCGCCCCGGACCGGCCGACCAGCCCCGGCGGCGCGGGATCCGTTCCGAAGCCGAACCGCAATGTTTCACGGGAAACACACCATGACGCGAGACGCCGCCATCGGGCGCGCAACCGACACCTTCGACGCCGGCGCGTTCCTCGCGCTCATGCGGGAGGCGGTCGCCTACCCGACCGAGAGCCAGGCGCCCGGCCAGGAGGCGGCCCTGCACGCCTATCTCGACACCTTCATCACCCCTCTCGTCACCCGCCTCGGCTTCGAGACACCCAAAAAACACGACAATCCGGACGGGGTGCACGGCCCGTTCCTGATCGCCGAGCGGCACGAGGGACCGGACCTCCCCACCGTGCTGATCTATGGCCACGGCGACACGGTGCGGGGCTATCCGGAGCAATGGCGCGCGGGGCTGGCCCCCTGGGAGATCGTGGTCGAGGGCGACCGCTGGTACGGGCGCGGCACCGCCGACAACAAGGGCCAGCACATCATCAACCTCGCGGCCTTGGAGCAGGTGATCGCGGCGCGCGACGGCCGCCTCGGCTTCAACGTGAAGCTGCTGATCGAGATGGGCGAGGAATCCGGCTCACCGGGCCTGCGCCCGTTCTGCCGTGCGCAAGCGGAGGCCCTGCGCGCCGACGTGCTGATCGCCTCGGACGGGCCGCGGCTCAGCGCCGAGCGCCCGACGCTCTTCCTGGGCTCCCGCGGCGCGTACAATTTCGAGCTGAGCCTGAACCTGCGCGAGGGCCCGCACCATTCCGGCAATTGGGGCGGCCTGCTGCGCAACCCCGGTACGGTTCTGGCCTCGGCGATCGCCTCGATGGTCGATGCCCGCGGCAGCATCCTGGTCGCGGCCCTGCGGCCGCCGCCCATCCCCGAGGGCGTGCGCGCGGCGCTCCGCGACATCCGGGTCGGCGAGGATCCGACCGCCCCGACGATCGATTCCGATTGGGGCGAGCCCGGGCTCTCCCCGGCCGAGCGGGTCTTCGCCTGGAACACCCTGGAAGTCCTGGCCTTCAAGACCGGCGATCCGGACGGGCCGCTCAACGCGGTGCCGCCCCACGCCAAGGCGACCCTGCAGCTGCGCTTCGTGGTCGGCACCGACTGGCAGAACCTGATCCAGAACGTGCGCGCCCATCTCGACGCCAACGGTTTCCCCATGATCGAGGTCCGGCCGGCCCGGGCTTCGGAGGTTTTCCAAGCGACGCGGCTGCCGGTGGAAGACCCTTGGGTGGACTGGGCGCTTCTCTCGATCGAGGCGAGCGCCGGAAAAAAACCGGCCCTGCTGCCCAATCTCGGCGGTTCGCTGCCGAACGACGCCTTCTCGGAGATCCTCGGCCTGCCGACCCTCTGGGTGCCGCATTCCTACCCGGCCTGCCGCCAGCACGGGCCGGACGAGCACATGCTCGCCTCCAGCACCCGCGAGGGCCTGGCGATCATGGCCGGGCTGTTCTGGGATCTCGGCGAGGCCGGGCCGGACATCCTGCGCCGCCGCGCCGCGAGGAGCTGAACCATGAGCGAGCCGGTCGTCCGCATCCGTGACCTGACGATCGCGCTCCCCAAGGGCGCCGACCGTCCCTACGCCGTCGAGGGCCTGAACCTCGACCTGGAGCCCGGCAGGATCCTCTGCGTGGTGGGGGAATCCGGCTCCGGCAAGTCGATGAGCGCCTACGCGCTCACCGGCCTGTTGCCCCGGTCGCTCAAGCCCGAGGGCGGTTCGATCCTGTTCGAGGGACGGGACCTGCTGAGCCTGGACGAGCCGGCCTGGCGCGCCCTGCGCGGGCGGCGGATCGCCATGGTGTTCCAGGAGCCGATGACCGCGCTCAACCCGGTGATGCGCATCGGCGACCAGATCGCCGAGATGTTCGAGGCGCATAACCTGCTCACCCGGGCCGAGCGGCGGGCCCGGGCGGTGGCTCTGGCGACCGAGGTCGGGCTGCCCAACCCCGAGGAGGCGGTGCGGGCCTATCCGCACCAGCTCTCCGGCGGCCAGCGGCAGCGGGCGATGATAGCCATGGCGTTGGCCCTGGAGCCGTCGGTCCTGGTCGCCGACGAGCCGACCACGGCGCTGGACGTGACCACCCAGGCCCAGATCCTGAAGCTGATCCGCGAGTTGCAGCGCAAGCGCGGGATGAGCGTCCTGTTCATCACCCATGATTTCGGCGTGGTCGCGGAGATCGCCGACCACGTGGCGGTGCTCCAGCGCGGCCGGCTGGTCGAATCGGGCAGCGCCGAGGCGGTGCTGCCCGATCCCCAGGCCCCCTACACGAAGGCGCTGCTCGCCGCGGTGCCGAGCCTGACCCCGCCGGTGCGGGCCAGCGTGCAGGCGTCTCCGGTGGCCCTGTCGGTGGTCGGGCTATCCAAGACCTACACCACCAAGGCGGGCCTGTTCGGCAAGCCCCGGGTGGTCGCGGCGGTCAAGGAGGTCGCCTTCGACGTGCGGCGCGGCGAGACCCTGGGGCTGGTCGGCGAATCCGGCTCCGGCAAGTCGACTACGGCACGGCTCGCGATCCGGCTGATCGAGCCCGACGGCGGCACCGTCCGGCTCGGCAGCCTCGACTACACCGCCCTCCGGAGCGCGGACCTGCGGGCGCAGCGCAGCCGCATCCAGATGATCTTCCAGGACCCGTTCGCCTCGCTGAATCCGCGCCGCACCGTGGAGCAGATCATCATGGCGGGCCCGATCGCCCACGGCGTGCCGGCCGCGGAGGCGCGGGAGCGCACCCGGAACCTCCTCGACCTCGTCGGCCTCGACCCGAAGGCGGCCGCCCGCTACCCGAACGCCTTCTCGGGCGGCCAGCGCCAGCGCATCGGCATCGCCCGGGCGCTCGCCATGGAACCGGACGTGCTGGTGGCCGACGAGGCGGTCTCCGCGCTCGACGTCTCGGTCCAGCGTCAGGTGCTGGATCTCCTCGAGGACCTGAAGCAGCGGCTGTCGCTGGCGATGCTGTTCATCACCCACGACCTGCGGGTGGCGGCCACGATCTGCGACCGGATCGCCGTGATGCATCGCGGTGCCATCGTGGAGATGCGCACCACCGCCGACCTGTTCGCGGCCCCCGAGCACGCCTACACCCGCAGCCTCCTCGCCGCGGTGCCGGGCGCCCGGGCTTCGTAGGGGCCGCCGCGCGGCTGGAAGGATGCGGGTCGCCCACGGCGCTCCAACTGTGCGCGACCCATCGCGTCGCCGCGTCGGGCCCGCATCGCGCGGCGGCGCCCGAGGCCTGTCCCGTCGCCTCCCGACGGATGCCACGGGATGCCGTGGGACACAGAGACAAGTTTTTTGGACGAAGTCGGTCTGTCGTGCTTCGGGCCATCCGGTAGAATGGCCACGTTGTCGAGGGTCGAGCGCCCCGGCGGACCTACGGCCGACCGAACCGTCCGTCTCCGCTCGCGCCTCGAACGCGGACGGGGACTATTTGACGTGTCGTTCTCAGCCAAGCCCGATAAGCCTCAGTCCCCGCGCAGGCGGTCCCTGCCGGACGGGCAACCGTCCCGGCGCCAGGGATCGGCGCAACGGGCCGCGCGCGGGCCGGGAACCGGCGAACACCGCGTCGTCCCCACGCCGGAGGCGGCCGCAGTGGCCGTCGGCGCCCGCATCATCTACCTGAGCTGGGCCCAGACCTTCGGCCGCCCGCCCAGCGCCCGTCTGCCCGGAATGACCGCACGCGTGCTGCCGTTCCGCAGGCGCTGACGCGCACCCTGGACAACGCCGGCGATCAGCCGTTCGTGCCGGTCCGGCGCTGCTCGGCGCGGGCGCCCGGAACACCGAGGCCGATCGCCTTGGCGAGGGCGGAGCGCTGCGCGGCGTAGCCCGGCGCCGTCATGGGGTAATCCGTCGGCAGGCCATAGCGCTCGCGGTACCGCTCCGGCGTCAGGCCGTGGGCGGTGAGATGCCGCTTGAGCGTCTTGTACGACCGCCCGTCGATGAAGCTGACGATGCCGTCCTGCTGGACCGACTTGCGGATCTGCGCCGCGGTCGGCGGCTCGATCACGGGTGCGACCTCGACGGGAACCTTGCGGTCGAGGTTGATCAGCGCGCCGTGCACGCTGGCGATCAACGCCGGCAGGGACGTGGGTGGGACGGGGTTGTTCGAGACGTAAGCCGCGACGACGTCGCCGACCAGCACGGCGAGTTCGGTGCTGCTCTCAGGATGCGTTTCGGGCACGGCGCAAGTTCCGATCTAAGCTTTCGTTGATGACCCAATGGTTCCAAAGCAAAAACCGTCGCAGTGTCAAGATGGTCTGTTCAGCCGATCGCCCGAAACGGCAGCATTTTAATGCCGACACTCTAGAAACCGCTGCTCGGACAGAGTGTTTCCACTCATCCGCTCGGCGGCTTTGTTGAGGGACCCAAGCTTAGATCTGGCAAGAATTCGAAATACAAGACTCAGAACACAATTTTAAGCCTGTCCACGCCCTCAACCGATCCCCAGGCCGCGGATCAGGGCGAGGCTGACCGCCACGAGGACGGCCAGCGACGCGGTCACCGCCAGGGTGACCCGGCCGCCGACCCGGGCGAGCATCCGCACGTCGACGCCGAGGCCGAGGGCCGCCATGGACAGCACCGTGAGCACGCCCGCGAGCTGCGTCAGCGGCTTGACCGCCGCATCCGGGATCAGCCCGAGGGAGCGGGACGTGGCCAGGACCAGGAAGCCGAGGATGAACCACGGCACCAGCTTGGTCAGGCCGGGCCGGCCCTTCGCGCCGGTCGCCTCCGCCTCGGCGCCCTCCCCGGCCTCCCGCGGCAGGCGCGGGGCGATCAGCGAGAACGCCACCACCACCGGCCCGAGCATCAGCACGCGCACGAGCTTGACCAGGGTGCCGACCTGGGTGGAGAGCAGGCTCACCGGTACGGTCGCGGCCAGCACCTGCGGGACCGCGTAGACGGTGAGCCCGGCCAGCACGCCGTACTGGTTGTCGCTCAGGCCCGCGAGCGGCACGAACAGCGGCAACCCGAGCACCATCAGCACGCCGAGCACCGCGGTGAACGCGATGGCGGCCGCGATGTCCTTGGGCTGCGCCCCGATCACCGGCGCCACCGCGGCGATGGCCGAGTTGCCGCAGATCGCGTTGCCGACGATGCCGGCCAGCAGCGCCGGACCGGAGGCCAGGATCGCCCCGAGGCTGAGCGAGGCGCCGAGCAGCACGACGGCGACCTCCAGGAGTTGCTTCGCCGAGAACGCGATGCCGGTTCGGAACCGGGCATCCGGCGTCCAGGCGGTGCGGATCGCGATCCCGATCAGGATCGCCAGCACCAGGGCCTCGACATAGGGATGGCCGGCGACCCGCTCCTCGAGCGCCTGCGCGGCCATGGCCAGGGCGGTGATCGCCGCGCACAGGCCGATGCCCGGCAGCACGGAGGTGGCCGCCCCGTCCCGCGCGGTGGTCCCGGTTTCACCCGTCCGGGCCGATGATCTGGGGCTCACGCCGGTCGCTCCACGGTCGACATCCGAGCAAAGGGAAGAAAGCGTTTGTCGCGAGCGCGCAAGAGAGAAGGACACTCTACAGCGCGAGAAAACTTCGGAAGTCCCGTCCATTGCGGCGCGGGGTTCCGAGCGCGACATTCACCGTCATGCGCACCACCCCGGATACTCGGTCGACGACGATGGCGTTCGACCCCTTTGGCGAGCCCGTCGCCGCCGGCGTAGCCGAGGCTTGCCCGACCGCTTCGGGCGACCGGACCGCGCGCCGGGTCGGTGGCGCCGTGTTCTGGGCCCTCGCCCTGACGATCCTGGCCGGCCGCATCTACGCCTACGACATGCCGGCGGTGCAGAGCGTCGCGTCCTACGCCGCGCAGGCCGTGGCGCTGCGCTGAGGCGTGGCCACCGCTCAATACGTGTCCGCCAGGTAGGCCGCGATCGCGCGGCCGTCCGCCTCGTCGATCGGGGCGTGGTAGACCTTGATCATCTTGGTCACCTCCGACTCCCAGAACGCCTTGCCCCGGCCCGGCGGCTGGGTGGCGATGTAGTCGACGGAGTGGCAGGTCTGGCAATTGGCCTGCGCCGCGGCGAAGCCCTGCGCTTGGCCACCCGACTCATCCCTGGGGGCCTGCAACTCGGCCGTGGGATCCGGCACCGCGTAGCTGCGCGGGGCCGCGAGGGCGGTGCCGGCGACCAGGCCGGCGATCGTCGATCCGAGAAGAAGCGCGCGCATCCCGTTCTCCCTCACGCCGCCCGGACCCGGGTGGTCTCGACCCCGTTGCGCATGTACCCGGACGGGTTCCAGCGCGAGTCCATCGGCTGCGTGCTGCCGTCGTTGGCGGTGGCCCGGACCCGGATGCTGTGCGCACCCGCGGCCAGGTCGAGGGTGAGCGACCAGGGCCGGAACGCGTAGGGGCCGAGATCCTGGCCCAGGGCGGCCTGCGTCCAGGTCCGGCCGTCGTCGGTGGACACCGCGACCGTCCGGATCCCGGATCCGCCGTCGAACGCGATACCGCGCAGGCGCACCGGACCGGCCTTGATGTCCGCCCCGTCGGCGAGATTGGTCAGGAACGACCGCACGTTGAGCCGGCCGATCGGTACCGTGGCTGTGGCGGCCTGGCCCGGCTCCGTGCAGGCGCAAGGATTGTCCGGGATGCGGTAGGCGCTCTTCATGAAGAAGCCGTCGAACGGCGTGTCGCGCACCGTGATCGCGTTCAGGTGCTTGACCCAGTAGGTGCCGTAGAAGCCCGGCACCACGAGGCGCAGCGGAAACCCGTTGAGCCAGGGTAGGTCCTCGCCGTTCATATCCCAGGCCAGCATCACCTCGCCGTCACGGGCATGGTCGATGCCGAGCGCCTTCACGAAATCCGGGGTCTCGGGCAGGACCGGCCCGTCCATCCCGTCGAACGTGACCTGCACGGCCCCCGGCTTCACCCCGGCCCGGTCGAGCACGCTCTTCAGCGGCACGCCGGTCCAGCGCGCGCAGCCCATGGCGCCGTTGGCGAGCTGACCGCCGGCCATGCGCGGCTCGAAGAAGCCGCGCGAGTTCCCCGAGCATTGGTTGACCGCCACGATCTCGGTCCGCCCCGGCAGCGCCTTGATCTCCGCGAGCGACAGCGAGACCGGGCGCTCGACATGGCCGGCGATGCCGAGCCGGAACGTGTCCGGGTCGATCTCCAGGGGGATGTCGGCCAGGTGATAGCGGACGAAGAAGGCGTCGTTGGGGGTGATCGCGCCCTCGTCGAACACCGAGAACGGCGTCTCCAGCTGGGGCGGCCGGGCCGTGGTCTGCAGGAGCGGACGCTTGCCCGGATAGGCGACCAGCGGGCGCGTGCCGTTGCCGAAGGGAAGTGCAACCGCCTCGGCCCGGGCGCGCAAGGGCGTCGCCGCAACGGCCAGCGCGCCGAGGCCGCCCTGGAGAACGCGGCGCCTGTCGAGATGAGCCATCGTCGCGTCCTTCATCCGCCGTCCCGGCATACCGAGCGTTCCTGCACGGACGCCCCTCGCTCCGGCTGTCTCGGGCGCCTCTACCCTGGCGGTGTATCAGACTTTCCCTTGCCCGAACCGCTTCGCGCCGCAGCGTGCGTGTTTCAAGGGAAACATGGCGCGGCCGTCATCCCAGCGCGGCGATCTCGGCCACGAGGGTGTCCGGAACCGTCAGCCCGTCCCGCGCGGCGCGGGCCCGCAGGTCGAGGCGCCGGCTTCCCGGCAGGCGGGCGCCGTCCTGCGCCTCGATCGAAGCCGCCAGGACGGCGAAGCGCTCCGGGGCGTCGGGGCCGAGGGCCGTGGCGTCGATCGCCAGGATCAGCTGTCCGGTGCCGGGCGGGTCCCCCGCGGCGTCGAGGAACGAGCTGGCCTCGGCGGCGAAGCGGGCACCGGTGAGCCCGGCCGCCAGGAGTTCCACCATCAAGGCGAGCGCCGTGCCCTTGGCGTCGCCGAGCGGCGCCATCGTGCCGTCGAGGGCCGCGGCGGGATCGGTGGTCGGGCGTCCCGCGGCATCGAGCGCCCAGCCCTCCGGGATCGCTTCGCCGCGCTGCTTCGCGCCGACGATGCTGGCCCGGGCGACCTTCGACAGGGCGAGGTCGATCACGATGGGCGCCCGACCGGGTAGCGGGCAGCCGAAGGCCAGCGGGTTGGTGCCGAACACTGCCCGGCTGCCACCCCAGGGCGCCATGGCGGCGGGGGTGTTGGCGAACAGGATCGCGACGCATCCGGCCTCGGCCAGCGCCTCGACGGGCAGGCCGGCCGCCCCGCAATGATGCGAGCGGCGGATCCCGGCCGCCGCGATCCCCTGTCGGCGCGCCAGATCCGGCAGTTCCGCCAGGGCCGCGTCGAGGGCCGGGTAGGCGAAGCCGTTGCCGGCATCGACCGCCAGGAGTCCCGGCCGGGGCCGGCTCACCACCACGCGGGCATCGCCCACGACCTTGCCGGTGCGCAGTTGCGCGGCGTAGCCCGGCACCCGCGACAGGCCATGGCCCTTCAGGCCGTCCGCCTCGGCGGCGACCAGCGCGCGGGCGGTGCTGTCGGCGGCGGCAGGGGCGGCGCCACAGCGGCGGAACGCGCCGGCCGCGAGCGCGTGGGCCTCCGCGAGGGACAGGGTCGGCATGGTGGTCGAGGCTCCGGGTCACCGCGAAGGATCCGCGGGGCATACCCGAAGCCGCGCCGCTTGAGGATCGGGCCTGAGAGGATCAGGCCTGCATGCCCCAGCGCTGGATCGTCCGCCGCTCGATCGTCTGGAAGATCAGGTTCTCGACCACGAGGCCGATCAGGATCACGGTGAGCAGCCCGGCGAACACGTTCGGGATATCGAGCATGTTCTTGTTCTCGAAGATGAACCAGCCGAGCCCGCCCGCCCCGGAGCTGACGCCGAATACCAGCTCGGCCGCGATCAGCGTGCGCCACGCGAAGGCCCAGCCGACCTTCAGGCCGGTGAGGATCGACGGGAACGCGGCCGGGATCAGGATCTTGCCGATCAGCCGCGGGCCCGACAGCCCGTAATTGCGCCCGACCATCGTGAGCGTCCGGCTCACCGACAGGAAGCCCGAATGGGTGTTGAGCGCGATCGCCCAGGTCACCGAGTGGACCAGGACGAAGATCAGGCTGCCGTTGCCGAGCCCGAACCAGATCAGCGCCAGCGGCAGCAGCGCGATCGCCGGCAGCGGGTTGAACATCGACGTCAGGGTCTCGAGGAAGTCGGTCCCGATCCGCGACGCGATGGCGATGCCGGTGAGCAGGGTCGCCAGCATGACGCCGGCGGCGTAGCCCATGAGCAGCACCTTCAGCGAGCTCCAGGCCCGCGCCGGCAGCGTCCCGTCGGCGACAGCGCGGAAGAACGCCTCCATGGTGGCCGAGAAGGTCGGGAACAGCAGGTCGTTGTCGAGGTAGCGCCCGTAGGCCTCCCAGATCCCGGCGAGCAGGACCAGGATCAGGATCTTGCGCAGCCAGGCCTGGTTGTAGAGGCGCTCGAACGCCGAGAGCGGCTTCTCCACCACCGGGGCGCCGTGAGCGTGGCCGGTCTCCCGCACGATCTCGGGGCGGGCCGGATCCGTGGCGGCGGGGCGCGGCGGTACGGTCAGGGGAGCGCCGGTCAGGGCGCGCGCGCTAGACATTCTCCGCCTCCTGGATCTCTTCCGAAAAGAGCATCTGCTGGATGCGGTTCTCGAGCCGCAGTGCCGCTTCCGGGGTCGCGGCGCTGTTGAGCTCGGCCTTGACCTCGCCGGGATGGGGCGAGAGCAGCAGGATGCGCGAGCCGACCTTGATCGCCTCGGGGATCGAGTGCGTCACGAACAGCACCGTGAAGCGCGTCTCCTCCCAGAGCATCAGCAGCTCGTCCTGCATGCGCCGCCGGGTGAGCGCGTCGAGCGCCGCGAACGGCTCGTCCATCAGCAGGATGTCGGGCTCCATCGCCATGCCGCGCGCGATGGCGACGCGCTGCTTCATGCCGCCCGACAGAGTGTGCGGGTAGCTGTCGGCGAACTTCGTGAGGTTGACCTTGTCGATGTAGAGGTTCGCCCGCTCCAGCGCCTCCCGCCCCTTCAGCCGGCCCGAGGCTTCGAGGGCGAAGACCACGTTCTGCCGGACCGTCTTCCACGGCAGCAGCTGGTCGAATTCCTGGAACACCATCATCCGGTCGGGGCCGGGCTCGGTCACCGGGCGGCCTTTCAGCCGGATCTCGCCCTCGGTGGGAGCCATGTAGCCGCCCACCGCCTTGAGCAGGGTCGACTTCCCGCACCCGGAGGGTCCGAGCAGGACGAACCGGTCCCCGGGCCAGATCCGGAAGCTCACCCGGTAGGTGGCCGTGACGAGGTGCTCGGGCGTCTTGTAGCGGAGCGTGACGCCGTCGACCTCCAGCAGAGGCTGACCCGTATCCATCCATCCTCCCTGGCGCCGCGGCTTGAGCCGCGTGTCGCTGATCGTCCGGCGATGGTCCGGACCTCACGGGAAAGTGTAGGGTCGATGCGGCGAGGCTGTAAAGCCTGGTATTCTTAATAAACTAGGATTGCTGTCCGGGTTGAGAGGGTTGTTTAATGGTTGACGGTGCGTTGCAGGCTATGGGTTGCAACTATGGTGCAGCGCAAAACCGTCCGGGTAGGAAACGCGCTGGCGCCGGCGCTCAGTTGATCTTCCTCGGGATCAGAGCCTTCACAGAGGTGAGGCAGGCAAAATCGAACCGACACATCGTCGCCTTGTCGATCGCCCCGACGGCGTGGGAATCCGTGGCGGCTGCGTGAAGTGATCGGAGTGCATCGCTGCGGTGTGTCTTCTTCGGGCTACGCATCATCGATCCCCCTCTTATTCCGACTCTCGACGTGATCCTGAGGTGCGAGCGAAGCGAGCCTCGAAGGAGCCCTCCCGAGAGCGCTGAGACTTCTGGAGAGCTCCTTCGAGGCTGCTGCGCAGCACCTCAGGATGAGGGAGAAGAGTGGGATATCGGTTGGTTAGAACCGTCCTTCGACCGAGATCGTGCGATCAAACAGGCCTCAAACCGGATGCCACCACCGGCCCCGCAGCACCACGCCCTCAGAAAAGATCCGCTGGGCGCCGGTCATGTGCTCGCCCCGCGTGTCCACGTAATCGAACGCCCCGTCCTGCACCGACAGCACGGTGGCGTCGCCGAGCGCCCCGACCTTCAGGGTCCCGTATTCCATGCGCTTGAGCGCCACCGCGGCGTTGACCGTGGAGGCGGCGACGACGTCGTGCAGGCTCATGCCGAGGCAGAGCATTTTTGACATGGTGGTGACCTGATCGAAGGCCGGCCCGTCGATGCAGAGCTGGTGCACGTCGGACGAGATCGTGTCCGGTAAAAAACCGCCCGCCAGCATGGCCCGGGCGGTCTTGAACGCGAACGAGCCTTTGCCGTGGCCGATATCGAAGAGCACGCCCCGGGCCCGGGCCTCCCGCAGGGCGGGCTTCACGGCGCCCTGGGCGGTGATCGGGGAATTCGGGAACGGCCGGAAGGCGTGGGTCAGCACGTCGCCCGGGCGCAGCATGGCCAGCACCGCCTCGTAGCTCGGCGGCGGCTCGTCGATATGGGCCATCAGCGGCAGGCCGGTCTCCTCGGCGACCTGCAGGGCGATGTCGAGGGGCGCGGTGCCCTGGTCGCCGGAGGCGTGACGCCCGACCCGGACCTTGATGCCGACGATCACGTCCCGGTTGGCCTCGACCACCTCCACGGCCTCGCGGGGCGCCATCAGCCGCGGATCCTCGCTCTCGCCGACCATGATGGTCTTCGAGAAGCCGAAGATGCCGGCGAAGGAGACGTGCAGGTAGGCGAGGATCCGCGCCTCCGAGCGGTCGATGACGTGCTTGCGAAATCCGGAAAAGTTGCCGGGCCCGGCGCTGCCGGTATCGACCGAGGTCGTCACCCCGGAGGTCCGGCAGAACGCGTCGGCGTCGATGCCCAGCGAGGTACCGCCCCAGTAGACGTGGGTGTGCAGGTCGATCAGCCCGGGCGTGACGATCGCGCCCGCCATCGCGCGCACCTGCGTGCCCGGGCCCGCGACCAGTTCACGGCCGAAGCCCGAGACCCGGCCCTGCGCGAAGGCTACGTCGCCGATCCCGTCGTGGTTCTGGGACGGGTCGATGATCCGCGCACCCTTGAGGATGAGGTCGTGCGGCACGGCTGTCTCCGGGATCGTGTCAGGCCGCGACCGCCGGTGCGGACGCGTCGTCGTTGAGGTGGCAGGCGGCCAGGTGGCCGGCGCCCACCGGATCGAGGCGGGGCTCCTCGACCCGGCAGCGTTCGAAGGCCTGCGGGCAGCGGGTGTGGAAGCGGCAGCCGGCGGGCGGATTGATCGGGCTCGGGACGTCGCCCTTGAGCACGATGCGGGTGCGCCCGGCCCCGGGCTCCGGGATCGGCACCGCCGAGAGCAGGGCCTGGGTGTAGGGGTGCTTCGGGGCCAGGAACAGCTCCCGCCGCGGGCCGATCTCGACGATCTTGCCGAGATACATCACCGCCACCCGGTGGGTCATGTGCTCCACGATGGCGAGGTCGTGCGAGATGAACAGCATCGCGAGGTCGAGCTCGCGCTGCAGGTCGCGCAGCAGGTTGACGATCTGGGCCTTCACCGAGACGTCGAGCGCCGAGACCGCCTCGTCGCAGATGATCAGGTCCGGCTCGGCGGCGAGCGCCCGGGCGATGCCGATGCGCTGGCGCTGGCCGCCCGAGAATTCGTGGGGCCAGCGCCCCAACGCCTCGCGCGGCAGGCCGACCCGCTCCATCAGGGCGGCGAGCTTCGCCTCGAGGTCGGCCGAGCCCTTGGCCAGCCCGAAGTTGCGGATCGGCTCGGCCAGGATCGCCCGCACCCGCATGCGCGGGTTGAGGGACGAGAACGGGTCCTGGAACACCATCTGCATCCGCCGGCGCAGGGGCCGCAGGGTGCCGGCCGAGAGGTCGTCGATGCGTCGGCCGGCCAACACCACCTGCCCGGCGGTGGGGGCGTAGAGGCGCATCAGCGCCTTGGCGACCGTGGACTTGCCGCAGCCGGATTCGCCGACCAGCGACAGGGTCTCGCCCCGGTCCACCGTGAAGGACAGGCCGTCCACCGCCTTGAGCACCCGGGTCGATCGGCCGAACAGGCCGCCGCCGAGGGAAAAGTGCTTCTTGAGGTCGTTGACCTGGAGGAGCGTGCGGGCGGTCGTGGTCACGGGCGGGTCTCCGTGACGGCGTGGGGCGGGACGCCGCCTGGTTCTCCCCTCCCCCCTCGGCGGGGGAGGGTGGCCCTCGCGTCAGCGAGGGTCGGGAGAGGGGAGCAACGGTGCAGGATGTGGCGATCATCGCGCCCTCGCCGGAAGCGGCGCTCCCCTCTCCCCCCCTGCTCCGCAGGGTACCCTCCCCCGCAGAGGGGGGAGGGGAAAGCGCGCGGCTGCCTCGGGAGGCCCGACTCGGCGGTCTCACGAAAAAAAATCATGCCGCGAGGGCGTCCTTGGGCGCGTAGTGGCAGGCGGCGAGGTGCGCGGGGGCCTTCGGCTCCAGGGCTGGGGCGTAGGCGCGGCACAGGTCGGTCACGTCCGGGCAGCGGCCGGCGAAGACGCAGCCCTCGATCCGCTGCTTCAGGCTCGGGACCATGCCGGGAATCTCGGCGAGCCGCTCGGTGGCGCCGTGCTCGACAGCGCCGAGCTTGGGCACCGCCCCCATCAGGCCGCGGGTGTAGGGATGGCGCGGGGCGCGGAACAGGTCGCGGACCGAGGCCTCCTCGACCTTCCGGCCGGCATACATCACCACCACCCGGTCGGCGACCTCGGCGACCACGCCGAGATCGTGGGTGATCAGCATGATCGCGGCGCCGACCCGACGCTTCAGGTCGCGCATCAGGTCGAGGATCTGGGCCTGGATGGTCACGTCGAGGGCCGTGGTCGGCTCGTCGGCGATCAGGAGTTTCGGCGAGCAGGCGAGCGCGATGGCGATCATCACCCGCTGGCGCATGCCGCCCGAGAGTTGGTGCGGGTATTCCCGCACCCGGCGCACCGGCTCGGGGATGCCGACCAGCGTCAGCATCTCCACGGCCCGGGCCTCGGCCTCGCGCCGGCTCAGACCCTGGTGCAGCCGCAGGGTCTCGCCGATCTGGCGGCCCACCGTCAGCACCGGGTTCAAGCTGGTCATCGGCTCCTGGAAGATGACGCTGATGTCGTTGCCGCGGATCTTGCGCATCGCCCGGTCGGGCAGGTCGAGGAGGTTCGTCCCCTCGAACCGGATGGCGCCGGCGATGCTGGCCGGCGGCTCGGGCAGGAGCCGCAGGATCGACATCGCGGTCACCGACTTGCCGCAGCCGGATTCGCCGACGATCGCCAGGGTCTCCCCCGCCTGGATGGCGAAGGACACGCCGTCCACCGCGCGGTTCGCCCCGTCGGGGGTGCGGAAATGGACCTGCAAGCTCTCGATCGACAGGAGGGGTGTGCCGCTCACGCTGCTGGTCCTCATGCGTCTTTGGCCATGCGGGGATCGAGGGCGTCGCGCAGGCCGTCGCCGACGAGGTTCACCGCGAGCACCGTCATGGACAGGAAGATCGCAGGGAACAGGATGATGTAGAACTTCACCTGCCAGAGGGCCCGGCCCTCGGCCATGATGTTGCCCCAGGACGGCGTCGACGGCGGCACGCCCGCGCCGATGAACGACAGGATCGCCTCGGTGATCATCGCGGAGGCGCAGATGTAGGTCGCCTGCACGGTCATGGGCGCCAGGGTGTTGGGCAGGATGTGGCGCCAGATGATCGCCGGCATGCGCGTGCCCGTGGTCACGGCGGCCTCGACATAGGGCTGCTCGCGCAAGGACAGCACGACGCCCCGGACCAGCCGGGCGACCCGGGGGATCTCCGCGATGGTGATCGCCACGATCACGTTCTGGACCGATCCGCGGGTGAGCGCCATCAGGGTGATCGCCAGCAGGATCGGCGGGATCGACATCATGCCGTCCACGATCCGCATCACGATGCCGTCGAGCCAGCGCACCATCCCGGAGACGAGCCCGACCGCGAGCCCCGCCACCGAGGCGAGGAGCGCCACGGAAAAGCCGACCAGCAGTGAGACCCGGGCGCCGTAGACCACCCGCGAATAGATGTCCCGGCCGAGCATGTCGGTGCCGAACCAGTACTGGGCCGACGGCACGCGGGTGCGCTTGGCCGGCGCCAGGGCGGTCGGGTCGACGGTGCCGAGATAGGGCGCGAGCACCGCCATCAGGAACACGATCAGCAGCAGGACCCCGCCGGCCACGATGGTCGGGTTGCGGCGGATGTAGGTCCAGACCCGGCCCCGGCGCCGCCGAGCCGGGATCACGTCCGGCAGCGGCGCCGCGACGGCGAGGCCCGCGGGGGGCGGCTCCTTGTGCGGCTTGCCCTTGAGCGACGGGTCCGCGGCGCGCGGCGGACCGGAGAGAGGCGCGACGGTCGCGGTCAATAGCGGATCCTCGGGTCGAGCAAGGTGTAGAACAGGTCGATGGCGAGGTTCACCAGCACGTAGACGAAGCTGAACAGCAGGACGACGCCCTGGATGACCGGGTAATCGCGCCGCAGGATCGCATCGACCGTGAGGCGCCCGAGGCCGGGGATCGCGAACACCGTCTCGGTGACCACGGCGCCGCCGATCAGCAGCGCGATGCCGATGCCGATCACGGTGACGATCGGCACCGCGGCGTTCTTGAGGGCGTGGATGAACAGCACCGGCCCCTGCGCCAGCCCCTTGGCCCGGGCGGTGCGCACGTAATCCTGGCTCAGCACGTCCAGCATGGTCGCCCGCGTCACCCGGGCGATCAGCGCGATGTAGACGAGGCCCAGCGTCACCGCGGGCAGGATCAGGTTCGCGAACCACGGCCACAGGCCCTGCTCGATCGGCGTGTAGCCCTGCACCGGCAGCCAGCCGAGCTCGAGGGCGAACACGTAGGCGAGCACGTAGCCGACCACGAAGACCGGCACCGAGAAGCCCATCACGGCGAGCCCCATGACCAGGCGGTCGATCAGGCTCCCGGCCTTCCAGGCCGCCACGACGCCGAGCGGCACCGCCACCACGATCGCCAGGATCAGGGTGACGAGCATCAGCGACACGGTCGGCTGCACCCGCTGGCCGATCATCGTGGTGACCGGCAGGTTGGTGAAGATCGAGGTGCCGAGGTCCCCGTGCAGGATCTGCCAGGACCATTCGCCGAACCGGACCAGGAACGGCCGGTCGAGGCCGAGCGAGGCTCGGATGCGCGCCACGTCGTCCGGCGTCGCCTGATCGCCCGCGATGATCGCGGCCGGATCGCCGGGGGCGAAGTAGAGGAGGCTGAAGACGAACAAGCCGACCACCGCCATCACCGGGATGGTGGCCAGGATGCGCCTGCCGATATAGCCGAGCATGGGTCCTCCGCTATCGTGCCGGGCCGAGGGCGCGGCGAGCGCCGCCGCGCGCCCTCCCCCCTCTGCGGGGGAGGGTGGCCCCTGCGTCAGCAGGGGTCGGGCCGGGACGAAGTCCCGCAAGAGGGGAGCGACGCTTCCGAGAGGGGCGCGGCAGGTGTGAAGGCCTCAGCCCGATCCTGCACCGTCGCTCCCC
>NZ_VRVG01000122.1:0-17152 GCF_008040085.1 Methylobacterium sp. WL7
GCGAACGCTGTTGCGAAATATTGGCGTTCGGGTCGGGGCAAGATCACATATTTCAAGTCCTATAATTTTCGAACAAAGTCTCAACGATGAAGCAATAAGAGGTCTTGCGATTGGATATCAAACATTCATCAATTCCGAGGTCCGATTTGCCTGCCGGAACGCGCGGATCGAGATCGGTAATCGCTGCATGGTCGGTTCCAGGGTAAGCTTCGAAACATCGACTCATGATCTCGTCATCGACGCGTTCCACGATAGAACAAACAAAACGCGCCAGACATTCCACAAAGACATCATCGTGCAGGACGGTGTCTGGATCGGGGCCGGGGCAATCATTTTGTGCGGCGTCACGATCGGAGAACAATCTATAGTTGCGGCCGGATCAGTCGTGACCAAGGATGTCGAGGCGGGAGTCTTGGTCGGCGGTGTGCCCGCTAAGACGATAAGGCGGCTGATCACGAACGGAGATCGATCGTCAGGCCGCGGGGACCCGGTTCTACAGGACGCGTCGGCGGGAGCTGACAAGCGGTAGTCCCTCGAACCGCTCCGCGGCGCACGCGCGATCCGGAGCCGTCGCGTCGACGGACGGCGGCTCTATTTGGGCCGATGGCGATACGCCGCGTCGCCGCGACGGGGCCGCGTCCCTTGCCTTCGGCCTGCGGCGGCCGATCTGCACCGCATCAGGCAACCGGTTCGAGCCGACCGACAGACCATGCACATCCACCTCGACGCACTCGGCGGCGTCGCCGGCGACATGTTCGCCGCCGCGTTGCTGGATGCCTTTCCCGAGCATCTTGAGGGCGTGCGCGCCAGCGTGCGGGCCGTCGATCCGCGCATCGCCTGCACGGCATCGCAGCACAACGACGGCATCCTGCGGGGCCTGCGCTTCGCGGTCTCGGCCCCCGGGGCGGAGATGCCTGCGCCGCATCGGCACGGCGGCCATGCGGCCCACCACGATCACCCCCATACGCACGATCACGCCCACACGCACGGGCACTCGGACCACCCGCCGCATCACAGCCACCGGTCCTGGTTCGAGATCCGCGCGGATCTCGAGCGGGCGGACCTCGCGCCCGCCGTCCGGGCGCATGCTCTGGCGATCTTCGGGCACCTCGCCGAGGCCGAGGCGCGGGTCCACGGCATCGCGGTCGATGCGGTGGCGTTCCACGAGGTCGGCGCCTTCGACTCGATCGCCGACATCGTCGCCGCCGCCCACCTGATCGCCGCCCTCGAAGCGCGTAGCTGGAGCGTCTCGGCCCTGCCGCTCGGCTCGGGCCGGGTCCGGACCCAGCACGGCCCCCTGCCGGTGCCGGCCCCCGCCACCGCGCTCCTGCTCGAAGGCTTTTCGACCCTCGACGACGGGATCCCGGGGGAGCGCGTCACCCCCACCGGCGCGGCGATCCTGCGCCATCTCTGCGGCGATGCGCCCGGGCGCGGCCGGCCGCCCGGCACGCTCGGGCCGAGCGGGATCGGCTTCGGCACGAAGGTCCTGCCGGGCCTGAGCAATTGCCTGCGCGCCCTCGTGCTGGGGGAGACCTCCACCGGCCATCCGGGCCGGGACGACCTGGCGGTGATCGCGTTCGAGATCGACGACCAGTCGGGGGAGGATCTGGCCATGGGCCTCGACCGCCTGCGCGCGCAGCCCGGCATGCGCGACGTCGTGCAGATGCCGGTGCTGGGCAAGAAGGGCCGGATGATGGCCCATATCCAGGCCCTGGTGCAGCCCGATAACCTGGAGGCGGCGATCGCGGCCTGCTTCCGCGAGACCACGACGATCGGGCTGCGCCACCACCGGGTCGTGCGTGCGGTGCTCGACCGGGAGGCTGTCACGGTCGCGCCGGAGGGCCGGCCGGTCCGGGTGAAGGTGGTGGACCGGCCGGGTGGGCGCACCGCCAAGGCCGAGGCCGACGATACCCTGGGCCAGGCAGACCACGCCGTCCGGGCGCGCCTGCGCCGGGAGGCCGAGCGCCTCGCCCTGCGAGAGACCACGAAGGAGGAGCAGTGACGCGCGTGCATCTCGAAGCCGTGCTGGCGGGGCTCGGTCCCGTCGCAGTGGCGGTGAGCGGCGGGGTCGACAGCCTGACGCTGGCGACTCTCGCCCACCGGCTGGCTCCGGCCGCGACCCTCGTGGTCCACGCGGTCTCCCCGGCCGTGCCCGGCGAGGCGACCGCGCGGGTCCGCGCCGAGGCCGCCCGGGAGGGCTGGGACCTGCGGGTGATCGAGGCCGGCGAGTTCGCCGACCCGGCCTACCGGGCCAACCCCGTGAACCGCTGCTTCTTCTGCAAGACCAACCTGTACGGCGCGGTCCGGCACGTCACCGACCGGCAGATCCTGTCCGGTGCCAATCGCGACGACCTCGGCGAGTACCGCCCCGGCCTCGACGCCGCCCGGGAGCACGGGGTGCGCCACCCCTACGTGGAGGCCGGGTTCGACAAGGCAGCCGTGCGGGCGCTAGCCCGCGACCTCGGCCTCGGTGCGGTGGCGGAGTTGCCGTCCGCGCCTTGCCTGTCGAGCCGGGTCGAGACCGGCATTCCGATCGAGCCTGAGACCTTAGCCTTCATCCACGCGGTCGAGCGGCTGGTCGGCGGGGCCCTCGAAGCCGGGCCGGGCCCCAAGCGGGCCGTCCGCTGCCGGGTGCGGGCCGAGGGCGTGGTCGTGGAGCTCGACCCCGGTAGCCTCGCCGCCCTCGACGCGGAGCGCCGCGCCGCCCTGGGATCCGGCATCCGGGAGATTACGCCGCCGCGCCTCTCGGGCGCCATCCGGTTCGCGCCCTACCGGGTCGGCAGCGCCTTCCTGACCGGAGCCTCCCCGGCATGAGCGTGGCGGACGAATTCACCCTCGACTTCGCCCGGCCCGAGCGGATCGGCCTGGAGGAGGCGATCTTCTGCGCCGGCAAGAGTCCGGAGCAGATCGACGCGATCCTGGCGGCCGCACGCGAGCGGGGCGCCTCGCTGCTCCTGACCCGGCTCGACCCGGAGAAGCGCGACCGGCTCGGGGCTGAGGCGCGGCTCGACTATTGCCCGGTCTCGCGCACGGCGGTGTTCGGGCAGCCCCCGCCCGTCGCCGGCCCGGCCCGGGTCGCCGTGGTCGCGGCCGGCACCTCGGACGTCCCGGTCGCCCGGGAGGTCCTGCGGACGCTCGGCTATGCCGGCCGGGCCGCGACGCTGTTCGCCGATGTCGGCGTCGCCGGCCTGTGGCGGCTGACCACGCGGCTGGAGGAGATCCGGGCGCATCCGGTGGTGATCGTCGCGGCCGGCATGGATGCGGCGCTGCCGAGCGTGGTCGGCGGCCTAGTCGCCGGGGCGGTGATCGCGGTCCCGACCTCCGTGGGCTACGGCGTCGCCGCAGGGGGGCGCACGGCTCTGGACGCGGTGCTGGCGAGCTGCGCCCCCGGGATCGTGGTGGTCAATATCGACAACGGCTACGGGGCCGCCTGCGCGGCCCTGCGCCTGCTCAACGCGGCGAGCCGCCTCGCCCAGGAGGCCGAACGATGATGTCCCGCCACCCGTTACCGTCCGAACCAGACACCCTCCCGAACGGAGATATCCGATGGAACGCCGCAGCTTCCTTCAAGGCGCCGTGCTCGGCGCGGGGCTTACGGGCACCAGTCTCGCGGGCGCCGGCAGCGCAGGTGCGGCCGTGAACGTCCCGCCGCTTCCGAACACCCGGCCGCAGGACCCGGCCGACCTGCCGCTGATCACCGATCCGGGCGAACGCCGGGGCGAGATGCTCTATCGCACCTTCGGTCGGACGTCGGAAAAGATCTCGGCGATCGGGATGGGCGGGTTCCACCTCGGCAAGAGCGCGGTGACCGACGACGAGGCGACCCGGCTGATCCATGCCGGCGTCGATCGCGGCATCACCTTCATGGACAATTGCTGGGACTATAACGACGGCCGTTCCGAACTGCGCATGGGCGCGGCCCTGGCTCAGGGCGGCTATCGCGACAAGGTCTTCCTGATGTCCAAGATGGACGGGCGGACCAAGGAGGAGGCGCTCAAGCAGATCGACCAGTCGCTCCTGCGCCTGCGCACCGACCGGATCGACCTCGTCCAGCACCACGAGATCCTGCGCTACGACGACCCGGACCGCGTCTTCGCGGAGGGCGGGGCCATGGAGGGGTTCCTCGAGGCCAAGAAGCAGGGGAAGCTGCGCTATATCGGCTTCACCGGCCACAAGGACCCGCGCATCCACCTGCAGATGCTGGCGGTGGCGCAGGAGCGCGGCTTCCAGTTCGATTCCTGCCAGATGCCGCTCAACGTGATGGACGCGCATTTCCGCTCGTTCGGCCATCTGGTGCTGCCGCACCTCGTGGCCGAGGGCATCGCGCCGCTCGCCATGAAAACGTTCGGCGACGGGGTGATTCTGAAGGCCGACGCGCCGATCAAGCCGCTGGAATATCTGCACTTCTCGCTGAACCTGCCGGTCTCGGTGGTGATCACCGGCATCCAGAACCAGCGCGACCTCGACCAGGCCTTCGAGGCGGTGAAGACCTTTAAGCCGATGGACAAGGCGACGGTGGCCGAGTTGCTGTCGCGCTCCAAGCCCTACGCGCTGGAGGGCAAGTACGAGCTGTTCAAGACGAGCGCGACCTTCGACGGCACCGCCAAGAACGCGGCCTGGCTCGGCGAGGACGTGCAGAGCGTGAAGAAGCTCGCGCCGACGATGGAGTAGGGGCGCCGCTTGGGTGGGGGGAGTTCTGTCCTCCCCTTTGTGACTCCAGCCTACTCAGGTTTCGACTGTAGCCGCAGTCTTGCAGAAGGTGCGGGTCCCCTCTCCCGTGCGGGAGAGGGACAGGGTGAGGGACCAGGTTTTTCCGGATAGGGCGCATCCCTCACCCCAACCCTCTCCCGCACGGGAGAGGGGGCGCGTCGCGGTCTGCAACAACGCCGGCGCCTAGCTCGCAGAGCGGGCGGGAGGGGCGTCCGACCCTATGCCACATCCTCCAACCGGATCGGCAGCTTGCGGATCCGGCGGCCGGTGGCGTGGTGGACGGCGTTGGCGATGGCCGCGTTGACGCCGATGATGCCGAGCTCGCCGAGGCCCTTGAGGCCGAGGGCGTCGACCTGATCGTCCGGGTCCGGCACCAGCAGCGCCTCGACCTCCGGCGCGTCGGCCGAGGTCGGGACGAGATACTCGGCGAGATCCGGATTGCGGTAGGCGGCCCCGTCCAGCACGGTCTCTTCGAGCAGTGCCGAGCCGAGACCCCAGATCATCCCGCCGGTGAGCTGGCTCTTGGCGGTCAACGGGTTGAGGATCCGCCCCGCCGCGAAGGCGCCGGTGAGCCGGGCCACCCGGATCTCCCCGGTCTCGGCATGGACATGAACCTCCGCGAACTGCGCGCCGAAGCCCCAGGACACGGCATGGCCGCCCCCGCCGAAGGCCAGCCCGATATGGCCCTGCCGCAGGCCCGCCAGCGCCTTCTCCCGGTCGCCGCCCGCGGGCACGAATTCGGCCAGCGTCTCGACCCCCGCGGGGCCGACGGCGTCGGCCAGCGCGAGGCCGGTGCCGTCCGGAGCGGACAACCGCCCGGCCGCGAGCGACAGGGCGGCCGGATCCCGCCCGGCGAGGCGCCCGCCCTGCCCCGTCGCGGCCTGCGCCAGGGTCTCGCGAATCTGGCCGCAGCCGAGCGCCAGGGCATTCATCAGGCTCGTGGTCGTGCTCGATCCGCCGGAGATGCCGGCCGCCGGCAGCGCCGTGTCGCCGAGCCGGACGGTTACCCGCTCCACCGGCACGCCGAGGCCCTCGGCCGCGCCCATGGCGAGCAGCGTGGTGATGCCGTTGCCGATCTCGTGATGGGCGCAGGCGACCTCCGCGGTCCCGTCCGGACCCAGCCGCACCCGCAGGGTCGCGGCCGCGATCTTCACCGGCCGCACCGAGGCCGCGCAGCCCAACCCCACCCGCCAAGGTCCATCACGCATCGTCCCCGGATGCGGCGCCCGCCGCGCCCAGCCGAAGGCCTGCGCGCCGGCGTCGAAGCAGGCCATCAGCGGCCGGGTCGAGAACGGCTTGCCGGAGACGGGATCGATTGCGGTGTCGTTGAGCCGCCGCAGGACGATCGGATCCATGTCCAGCGCCACCGCCATCTCGTCGACGGCGCTCTCCAAGGCGAACAGGAACGGCACCTCCGGGGGCGCCCGCATCGGCCCCGGGGTGTTGCGGTCGACCCGCACCGCCCGCTCCTCGGTCCGGATCGCCGGACAGGCGTAGAGGCTGGCGGTGACCTCGGCACCCTCCATGACGAACGGGTCGAACCGCGACGTGACCGTCTCGGCCTCGTGCACCAGGGCGGTGAACCGGCCGTCACGGTCGGCCCCGAGCCGGATGGCGTGGCGCGATTCCGGCCGGTAATTGGCGATGGTGAAGCCTTGCCGCCGGGTCGGGACCAGCGAGACCGGCCGACCGAGGCGCCGGGCCGCCAGCGCGACCAGAGCCGTGTGCTGCGACAGCGCGAATTTCGAGCCGAAATGGCCGCCGATCAGCCCGGACACGACCCGCACCTGCGCGGGGTCGAGGCCGAGCTGCACCGCGAGCCCGTGCTGCGCGGCGCCGACATAGCGGGTCGGCTCGTGCACGGTGAGCCGGTCGCCGTCCCAGGCGGCCCGGGTGGTGAACAGCTCGATCGGGTTGTGGTGCTGGATCGGGGTCTCGTAGCGCGCCGCGACCCGGATCGCGGCGTCGCGCCATCCGGCCTCGGCGTCGCCCCGGACGATGTCCTCGTGCTGTGCCTTGAGGTCCGCCAGCCGGACGGTCTCGGCCCCGGGCGCGTCGAAACCGCCGGCGGCGGGCTCCTCCGCGTAGGAGACCCGGACCGCGCCGGCGGCCTCCTCGGCCGCTTCCTGGGTCTCGGCCACCACCAGGGCCACGATCTGGCCGGCATAGGCGACCGCGTCGGAATTCAGCGGCCGGTGCGAGCTGTTGGCGTAGCCGCCGGCCATCAGGTGCTTCACCGGCGCCACCGCCCCGGCGAACTCCCGGTGGGTGAAGATCCCCAGCACCCCCGGCACCCGCTGGGCGGCGCCGAGGTCGAACCCGGTGATCCGGCCCCGGGCGACGGTGCTGGTGACCAGGGCGGCGTGGGCCGTCGTCTCCGAGCCGGGCCGGTCGGAGGCGTAGAGCGCCCGGCCGGTGACCTTGTCGGGGCCTTCGACCCGGGTATGGGCCGTCCCGAGGATTTTTTGGGAGTCCCGCGTGCCTGATTCCATGTTCGCGCTCCCGGTCCGCGGTCTCGTCCGGGGGCAATGGCCGAAGCGGCTGCGCGGCTCCGCGTGCGGGCGGCGGGGCGACACCATGCAGCGGCGGGGCAGCGCATGTGCAGCCCCGTCGCTTCGGATGGTGACCCTACGGGATCAGTCGACCACCTTCCCGTCCGGGCCGACCTTGACCGTCTGCTCCTTGTCGGCGCCGGCCACCTTGATCTCGTACTGGACCGCCGAGCCGTCCTTCTCGACCTCGGCCTCGTAGGCCTTGCCGCCGCCGGCCTTCTGCTCGGCGATGGCGAGCGCGTCCTTCAGCGAGGTCTTGGCGTTCTGGAAGTCGGCGGGCTTCAGCCGGGTGAAGTAGCGCTCGATCGGCTGGTTCTCGGTCTTGTACAGGGCGCCGGTGTCGGCGTTGATGCCGTATTCCACCAGCTTGCCGCTCGGGTAGACGACCTTGATGGCGTAATGCGCCGGGTTCTTGCTGTCGGCCTTCTCGAAATCGGCGTCGATGGCGCGGCCGCCCTTCTCGTCGCCCTGCGCCTGGGCGGTCGTCAGCGCCTGGGCGAGGCCCACCTTGGCGACCTTGGCGACTTGCCACTCCTTCATGCTGCTGTCGGTCTGGGTCGCCGGCTGAGCCGGCGCGGGCGTTGCGGTCTGGGCCAGGGCGAGGCTCGTCGAGAGCGCGAGCAGGCCGGCCGCGGTGGCGAGGCGGTTGATCATGGCGGGTTTCCCTTCGCGGGTTCTGTCTCGGGACCGTGAAACGCCGCGGCCCGGACGGGGTTTCCGCCCGTGGGAAAAAACGCTTGGCTTGATCGAAGCGCCGCGGGTCCCTAGCACCACACTCGACCGCTGCAGGGTCGGAGGCGACAGGGCGGAGGCGGCTGGCCGGAGGATTGCGTCGGCCCGCCCGGAATACGCGACAGCGAAGGAAGCCAGCCCGTGCTCGAGCAGATCGGCGAGATCGACCCGCCCCAGCGGCTCCTGATGGGGCCGGGCCCCGTCAATGCCCATCCGCGCGTGCTGCGCGCCATGTCGGCCGATCTGCTCGGGCAGTTCGACCCCGAGATGACCGCCTACATGAACGAGGTGATGGCGCTCTACCGGCCGGTCTTCGGCACCGAGAACCGCTGGACCTTCCTGGTCGACGGCACGGCGCGGGCCGGGATCGAGGCCGCCCTGGTGAGCCTGGTTGCCCCCGGCGAGCGGGTGCTGGTGGTCAATTTCGGCCGCTTCGGCCTGCTGCTCACCGAGATCCTGGAGCGGGTCGGCGCCGTGGTCGAGACCGTGGATGCGCCCTGGGGCGAGGTCGTGCCCCTGGAGGCGATCGAAGCCGCGGTGGAGCGCTTCGGCCCGAAGGTCGTGGCGACCGTGCATGGCGACACCTCGACCACCATGGCCCAGCCCCTCGACGGGCTCGGCGACCTCTGCCGCCGGGCCGGCGCCCTCTCCTATGTCGACGCCACCGCGACCATCGGGGGCATGGAGATCGCCGCCGACCGCTGGGGCGTCGACGTGGTGACCGGCGGCCTGCAGAAATGCCTCGGCGGCCCCTCGGGCTCGTCGCCCATCACCGTCTCGCCTGCGGCGGCCGAGCGGATCTTCTCCCGGCGCCACGTCGAGCACGGCATCCGCCGGGACGACATCGACGACGGCTTGGGGGTCCGGATCGGTTCGAACTACTTCGACCTCGCCATGATCATGGATTACTGGTCCGAGAAGCGCCTCAATCACCACACCGAGGCGACCACGATGCTGTATGGCGCGCGCGAATGCGCCCGGGTCCTGCTGGGCGAGGGGCTGGAGGCCTGCTTCCGCCGGCATGCGGCCGCCGGACGTGCGGTCGCGGCCGGCATCCGGGCGATGGGGCTCACCGTGTTCGGCGACGACCGCTACCGGATGACCAACGTCACCGCGCTGTACATCCCGGACGGGGTCGACGGCGAGGCGGTGCGGCGCCGGATGCGGGAGGATTTCGAGATCGAGATCGGCACCGCCTTCGGGCCCCTGGCCGGCAAGGTCTGGCGGATCGGCGCGATGGGCTACAATGCCCGCAAGCACAAGGTGCTGATCACCCTGGGTGCCCTGGAGGCTGTCCTGCGGGCGGAAGGCTTCACCGTCCCGCCGGGCGCCGGCGTCGCGGCGGCCCTGGCGGCCTGGAACGAGAGCCCGGCCGCCTGATCGCGGCGCGTCCCGGGATCGACCCGGCGGGCCGCGGGAGCGTATGGCTGGCCCGAGGCGTCGCCCGCCATCCGGACGGTGCGGTGCCTCGACACCGGGAGCAACTCATGAACGCGAACGAGCCGGAACCGCTGGACGACTTCACCCGCGTGCACGCGAAGCTCTCCGCGCTGGAGATCGTCCTGGGCGTCCTGATCGGGCGCCTGTCCGAGGAGAACCCGGAGATCCGCGAGGACGTGAAGCGCGACGTCGCCGCGATCCTGTCCGACATGCCGATCGAGGGGCCGAGCGAGGAACTGATCGTCACCGAGGTGCGCCGGGCCGCCGAACTCCTGACCAGCGTCTCGATCGGTTAGAGTCGCGCTCCGGATGGGGGTTGCCGGCGTCCGGGATGAGGCGATGCGCCCGTGTCCTCTCAGCGGGGCGGCATCCGTAGCGCCCCATCCAGGCGGATCGTCTCGCCGTTCAGCATCGGGTTCTCGCAGATGTGCCGGACGAGGTCGGCATATTCCGACGGACGGCCGAGCCGGGGCGGGAACGGCACGCTCTGGCCGAGCGCGTCCTGCACCTCCTGCGGCATCCCCGCCATCATGGGCGTCTCGAAGATCCCCGGCGCGATGGTGACGACCCGGATGCCGTGGCGCGCCAGCTCCCGGGCGATCGGCAGGGTCATCGAGGCCACGCCGCCCTTCGAGGCCGCATAGGCCGCCTGCCCGATCTGGCCGTCGAAGGCCGCGACCGAGGCGGTGTTGACGATCACGCCCCGGGCGCCCTCCGCGTCGGGCGCCTCCTTGGCGATCGCCGTGGCGGCCAGCCGGATCATGTTGAACGTGCCGACCAGGTTGACCGTCACCGCCCGGGTGAAGCTGTCTAGCCGGTGCGGGCCGTCGCGGCCGACGACCTTCTCGCCCGGTGCGATCCCGGCGCAGTTGACGAGCCCGTGCAGGTGCCCGAACGCGTCCAAAGCCGCCTGGACCGCTGCCTGCCCGTCCGCCTCGCTGGTGACGTCGGTGGCCGCGAAGCGCGCCCGCGCGCCCAGCTCCACCGCCACCCCGGCCCCGGCCTCCCGGGCGATGTCCGCCACCACGACGCTGGCGCCGGCCGCCACGAGGCTGCGCGCCACCGCGGCGCCGAGCCCCGAGCCCGCGCCGGTGACGATGTAGACGCGATCCTTGATCATCCTGGCTCCCCCCGCTCGTTGGAGCTCCGGCGTAGCGCGGGATCGTACGGTCCGGAAGGCCGTTTCGACAGCTGGGCCGTTGACGTGTGAAAAATTCCCACATATGCAGGATGAAGTCATCGATGATTGTCGCGTCGAGTTCTGCTTGTCGTGCTGCCGGTGATCGAAAGTAAACAAGTGTTTCTGCGGCCGTAACACCAGAAAATCTGGCCCGCGGCACGGTCTCGACACGGTTCACTCCGCATCCCCGCGCCAGGGCAGCCCCGGGCGCGGCCGATCCCTCATGCCTGTTCAGGACCGCCATGCCTGCACCCTGGATCGCGACGGCCGCCCGGCATTGGCGGCATGGGCGGTGCGTCCGAATCCGCTTCGCCGAGCGGGGTCCGGCCCTGCGCGTGGCGCTCCGCAACGCCGCCCCGGAAAGCGTGATCCTGGCCGGCAACTCGCATGTCGAGTTCCTCGGGGCACCGGATTTCGGTGGCCGGCCCTGCATCAATCTCGGCATCGGCGGCAGCACCGCAGCCGATTGCGCGGCCCATCTCGCGGACTTGCGGGCCCCGATGCGCTGCGCGGCCTCGGTGCTGATCATCGGCACCAACGACATCCTGCGCTGGCGGCATCCGGAGCGGGCCTCCACCGAGCGCCGGTTCGAGGCCGAGGTCCGGCACATCCTGCGGATCCTGGAGGTCTGGTCGACGCAGGTCTTCGTGGCCGCGATCCCGCCGATCGGCGCCTGGGCGACGGGCCGGGATCCCGCCGCCGTCGCGGCCTTCTCGGACCGCCTCGCGGCGCTCTGCCGGGCAGGCGGTCACAGCTTCTTCGATCCGTTCGCGGCCCTGCGCGACGACGGCTCGGGGCTCGCCCGCACGGGTCTCCATCCGGACGGCGTGCACCTCGCGGACTATACCCGGCTGGCCGCCGATCTGGTCCGGCTGGTCGCCATCGACTCCGCCCCGTCCGCGCGCCGGCTGCGCGCCCCGGTCCCGGCGCGCAGCCTTCGGGCGCTCCACGCCGCGGCCTGGGGCGTTCGCCCGTGAGGCTCCGGGCCATCCTCGACGCGTTCGCGACCGGGCCGCGCGGGGCCGGGCGCCCCGTACGGGTATGGCCCGCGGACGAAACCCTCTGGCTCCGCGAGAACGGTGCCTGGCGCCCCCGCGCGGCACGCCACGTCCTGCACGCCCTGGCCTCGCTCGGCTCCCGGGGCCGTTACGCCGCCCATGCGGAGCGCGGCGTCAAAATCCTCACCGGGCCGGTCAGCACCATGGCGCTGCCGGATGCCGAGGCCGAAATCCGGTTCGTCTTCCATGTCACCCCGCTCGGCTACGGCGAGGCCGCCTTCTGAGGCGCAACGCTCGGTCTTTTGTTTTCATCATCCCGACAGCCGGAACCACCGTTCGAGATGATGCTCTCATCGGCCGACGCTGCAACCGGGCATCCCAGGCCGATCACCTGGGCCAGAAACGCCAGCGCCGCGCGGATCACGGGCGAGCGCTTCAGGTCGGGATAGGTCACGAGCCAGACATCCCGGGGCGGCGGCTTTGGCTCGACCGGGAGGCGGGTGAGCGCCGCATCGCCGTCCTCGAGGAAGCGGGGCAGGACGACGGCGCCCAGGCCAGCCCGGGCCGCCTCCTGCTGGCCGAACAGGTCGCTGGCCTGGAACACGATCGGCCGGCCCGACAGCAGGCTCCGCAGCCAGGCCTGCTGGGGGACGTGGTCCAGGGCGGAATCGTAGCTGATGAAGGTCCAGTCCGCCGGGGCCTTCGCTGCCTGGTCCGGGGTCGCGTAGAGGGCGAACCGCATCACCCCGATGCGGCGAATCAGGAGATCCGGGTCGTCAGGGCGGGTCAGGCGCACGGCGATCTCCGCCTCCCCGCGGTCGAGGGCGGCGATCCGGGCGGCGCCGGACAGGACCAGGGTGATGCCGGGATGCGCCCGGTGGAAGCGCGCGACCTGCGGGGCGATGAGGCGTGCTGCCACGGCCGGTGGAGCGCTGATCCGGACCGTGGCGACCGGTGCCGCCGCGTAGCCAAGGGCGCGGCGCTCGATCGCCCGTACGGTTCCGACGATCTCCGCCGCCAGGGCCGCGATGGCGGTCCCCTCCGGGGTCAGCGCGACCCGGCGCGGCAGGCGCTCGACCAGCCGCAGCGCCAGGGCGTCCTCCAGGGACGCGACACGCCGGCCGATCGTCGCGTGATCGACTCCGAGGTCGCGCGCGGCGGCCGAGAGCGAGCCGGTCCGGGCGAGGACCGCGAAGTGCTGGAGATCCTGCCAATCGATCATCGGTGAAATTTCGCACGAGGACGGTGAAGAGATGCCGAATTCTCTCACAGACTAAAACGCGGTTCTCTGTCGGGGCAGGAGGTCGATCATGACGACAGCGATGATGATGACCGGGCCCGGTGCGCCGGATGTCCTGACGGCGACCGAGATCGACATCGGTGAACCCGGCGCCGGCGAAGTCCGCATTCGGCAATCCGTGATCGGCGTAAACTTCATCGACATCTACTTCCGGACCGGCCTCTACCCGATCGCCGCCTATCCGGCGGTGCTCGGTTTCGAGGCGGCCGGGACGGTGGAGGCCGTCGGCCCGGGGGTCGTGTCGGTCGGGCCCGGCGACCGGGTCGCCTATCACGGCACCCCGTTGGGCGCCTATGCCGAGGCTCGGATCCTGCCGTCGGAACGGCTGGTACGGCTGCCCGCCACCCTCCCCGACCGCCTGATGGGCGGCACGATGCTGCGCGGCCTGACCGCCCACATGCTGCTGCACAAGGTCCGGGCGGTCGGGCCCGGCGACTGGATCCTGGTCCACGCCGCCGCGGGCGGGCTCGGCCAGATCGTCACGCGCTGGGCGAAGCGCCTCGGCGCGCATGTCATCGGCACGGTCGGTTCCGAGGGCAAGCGCGCGCTGGCCCTGGAGGCCGGGGCGGACGCGGTGCTCCTGCACGGCGCGGACGACTGGGCCGAGCGGACCCGGGCCCTGGCGGATGGGCAGGGCGTGCATCTGGCGATCGACGGCATCGGCGGCGGCATGCTGGCCCGGACCTTCGCGGCGGTCCGGCCGTTCGGGCTTGTGGCGAACCTCGGCCAGCCGGCCGGGCCGATCCCGCCTGTCCGCGTCGAGACGCTGGGAGGCGGGCGGCCGGTCGCGCTGATGCGACCGAGCGTGATGGCCTACGCCAACGATCCGGACCTGTATCGCCGCGCCGCCGCGGACCTGATCGCCGCCCTGGAGGCCGGCCTGATCAACCCGATTGGGGCCGCCTACGACCTCCGGGACGCCGCCCGCGCGCATGCCGACCTAGAGGGCGGCCGTACCACGGGCAGCGTCATACTTACGGTCTAGGTGCTGCCGACCTGCTTCGACCGAGGGCTGCGGGCCCGTCGGAATCCCGGTTTTCCGCGTGTCGATCGACGGCCCGCGTGCGGCGTCGCGCTGCCCGAATCGCGGCACAGGTGTATGGGGAGGTGCACGATTCGACGCTCGGAGCGGATCGTCCCGCGCGGTCGCGCCAGGGGCGCGCCAGGAGTGACAGGGCCGGAATGCCGTCCGTCGACACGCCCGTTCCCGTGGGCGCCTTCGCGCTCCTGCTCGTCGCCTTCGCGGTGAAACACCTCGCGGCCGACTTCTTCCTCCAGACCAACTGGATGGCGCAGGGCAAGGAGCGGGCCTCGGCCTGGGCCGGGCCGCTCTGCGCCCATACCGGCCTGCACGGTTTCGGGACGCTGCTGATCGCCCTGGCGGTCGAGCCGGCCCTATGGTGGCTGGCGCTCGTGGATTTCGTGATCCACACGGGGATCGACCGGGGCAAGGCGCTGGTCGGCCAGCGGACCCGCTTCTCGGCCTCGGACGCGCGGTTCTGGTGGCTGATCGGGGTCGATCAGTTCCTCCACCAGGTGACCCATATCGGGCTCGCCGTCGTGCTGGCGGCGGCCTAGCGCATCGTGCCGGATATCGGAACCGGCGCGCTGCGCTGGGTCTTTGCTTCGCATCGTCCCGAAAGCCGGCAGCCACCTTTCGGAACGATGCTCTGATCCTCAGGTCAGCTCGGCCTCGAGCAGCAGGTTGGTGTCGGCGACCTTGCCGGCGAGCTCCAGGATCAGGAAGCGCTGGAGGGCGAGCGCGAGGTCGGGGCGCTCCCGTTCCATCCGGGCCAGCGCGGCCCGGTCGACGCCGACCACCCGGCAGGGACTCTCGGCGACGGCGGTGGCGGTGCGCCGCCCGCCCTTCACCAGCCCGATCTCGCCGATCACCGTGCCGGCGGTCGTGGTGCGCAGGCGCAGGTTGGGCCGGCCGGACACCTCCATCTCGATCGACACGACGCCCTGCTCGAGGAAGTACAGGGTGTCGGCCGCCTCGCCCTGGCGGAGCAGCGCCTCGCCGGCCGCGAGGGTGCGGAGGCTGAGATACGGCGCGAAATCGGCCGGCGCGAGGCTGCAGCCGAGGCGATCCGCCATGTGCTCGGCAAACAGCGCCACGGCCCCCTCCCCGGCGGAGCCGGCTTCGAACAGCAGCCGCGTCTCGGCCTCGCGCAGGGCCTCGTCCAGGGTGTGGCGCGTCCGCAGCCGCGGCCCGGCCAGGCCGCCGCGCTCGATCTGCCGGAGGGCCGCGGGGCCCAGATGGACCAGCAGCACGTCGAAGCCGCGCTGCTCGGCGAGCTGCCCGATCTTGCGGAACGCGATCAGGGCCGAACTGTCGAGACCGACGCAATCGCGAAAGTCCAGGATCAGGCTGCGCAGGGGACCGGGCTCGGCGGCGGCCCGGCGATAGATCGTCTGGGCGTTGAGGAAGAACAGGTAGCCCTGCAGCGCGTAGATCCGGGTCCGCTCCCCGGCCTCGCGCAGCAATTCGGCGGTGTCGGGGGCGCGGATGACGCTGCTGCGCCGCTCCGCGCCGGACAGCGCCCGGCGCACCGCCGGGATCTGGCCGTACTGGACCGCGAAGATCAGGATCGCCAGCACGACGCCGACCAGGAAGCCCACGGTGGCGCCGAACAGGGCGGTCGCTCCGCACACCGCCAGGGCGATGCCGGTCTCCCAGATCGGAAAGGTCCGGCAGGCCAGCGCGAGGTTGACCAGCAGGCCCAGCCCGATGGCGATCAGGGCGCCGCCGGCGAGCGGGCGCGGCAGCAGCGCCAGCGGGCTCGCGCCGAACACCAGCAGCGCCGCCATCACGGCGAGCGTGAGCCACCAGCCGAGCCAGTGGCTGCCGCCGATATTGTGCAGCAGCAGCGTCGAGGTCCGCCCGAAGCCCATGGCCGGGCTGCCGAACAGGCTGCCGACCAGGTTGGCCGCGCCCGAGGCGACGAACATCCGGTCGATGTCGAGCTCGCGCCGCATCTCCAGCTCGACGCTGATGACGTAGAGGATCTGGATGATGACCGCGACCACGATCTCGGTGGCGATCCGGGGCAGGATCGGCAGAAGCAGGGCGGGGTCGAGGGCCTGGAGCGCCATCGCGGCCGGGGCCTGCAGCAGCGATCCCGAGGGTAGCGCCTCGATCAGCCAGCCGGCCCCTTGCGCGGCTGCCGTGTCGATGCCCTGCCAGGCCAGGCCCAGATGCACGACGACGAGGCTCGCCAGGATGACCGTGGGGTAGGTGCCCCAATGCTTGATGCGCCGGGGCAGGTAGAAGGCGCAGAACCCGATGACGACGGACAGGGCGATGCGCCCGAGCAATCCGGGGTCGATCCGGCCCGGGTCGAGCATGGCCGGGTCGAGCAGGCCCAGCAGCGCGGCGGCGGGATCGTCGAGATGCGCGCCGATCTGCACGCCGCTCTTCAGGAACAGCAGCCCGACGCCGCCGAGGAACCCGGTCAGGACCGGGTAGGGCAGGAGCTGCGCCAGCAGCGAGGCGCGCAGCGTGCCGAGCAGGGCGAAGACGAGGCCGGTGGCGAAGGTCGAGACGCCGCAGGCGACGAGCACGATCCGGCCGACCGTGGCGGGATCGGTGATGCCTGCGTCCCGGAGTTCCCCGGCCACCGCGGCGGCGATCGCCGCCTGCACGATCGCGGCCGCCCCGATGAAGGACAGCGACACCACCACGGTCCGCCGCAGCGCGACGAAGACGAGGCTGCCCAGCACGTAGGCCGCCAGCATCGCCGACATCCCGGCGACGCGGCTCTCCGCCAGCGGGCCGGAAAAGATCAGCTGCGAGAAGCTGATGAGATCGAGGAGCAGCACCATGGCGGCCACCGCCGCCGCCGCGATCGTGCGCGCGGTGCGGACCAGCGCCTGGCGTCCCTCGGTCGGCTGCCCGCTGCCGGCGGAGGCCATATCGGTGGTTGTCATCGGCACGGCATCCGTATTCCGAAGGTTCGATCCAGGCCGGTGCAGCAGATCCCCGGCCGCCGCACGCGCGAACGCAGCGGAACGGTGGACATCAGGCTTGGCCGCAGCCGTCCACCTCGATCGCAGCCCGGGACTTAAATTATCGTGCCGCCGGCGCGTGTCGGAAGACCGGACCGGCCAGGTTTCAACCGGTTCTGACGGAACCGGAACCATGCGGCAGGCCGGTCACGACCGGGAGGCCGGGACGATCTGTTCGCGCGGCGTGCCGCGTCGGGGGCCGGATTCCCCTCCCCCGCGTCATGCTCTAAGC
>NZ_VRVG01000123.1:0-17130 GCF_008040085.1 Methylobacterium sp. WL7
GTCGGCGCCTGGTCAAGGATTACGAGCGTTATGCCAGCACGCTGGCAGGACTTCATATGGTCGCCTTCGTCTGTCTCATGCTGAAACAGGCCGAACGACTGATGACAGGTGCATAACACGCTCTAGGTGAACGTCACCACTCGTCCGCTCTCCCGGACCCGGATTCCGCCGCGCCACGAAGATTTGAGAGTCGCCAAGTTGGAATAGCACTGAGAACCAAGCGACATGACGTCTGATTACACCTTCAGCAACATAGCATTCGCCGCGACCTGTACAATAATCGATGATATCTATCAATGCTGACTTGCCCGTCTTAGATGCTCCAGTCAGAATATTAAACGCGCCGGTTCGAAACGTTAGCTCTCGAAGATCTCCCTCATAATTGTAAAGAATAATCTTCGAAATTTGTATTGTCACAGAGCTATACTCCATGCTGCAATAATCGTGACCGAGGCGCCAGCCGTCGATAACCAGCGCCCGAGAAAGCCCGCGCGGTCCACGCACTCGCGCGCTTCAGCCGTAAAAAATTCGGTCTTCTTCTCAGTTGTAGAAACCTTATTCTTGCCGGCTACGAGACCGCCCCCTTCTTCGACCGCCAACGCGCCATTTGCGATCGCGAACATAATTGCCTCTTGGCTAAAGGGCTTTAACCTCTTTACACGTCCAGGGAAGTCAACGAGCTGCTCCCTATGTTCCTGCAACCAGGGCAGCATTGACGTTATGGTGGAGCCTGGAAGCGCCTGACGCGTGGCGCGATGCATAGTGATCGGCAGCACCAGAAATGCCAGTGCGAAAGGCATTGGACGCCCTCCCGATTTTTTCCCGAAGTCGACGACTGCCTTCGTTAAGAGCGTCGCACAGAACGCTGGATTGAACAGGTTAGCCTCTTCAACGGCGCGCTTCACCCAGGGCTGCATCACTAGTAGCGAACCTCAGGTATCGTCGGGATCGGAAGGCTTGTGAGCTTGATGTTCCGGGTGCCATCCGACGATGTGCCGGTTTGCCAGTATATGGAAGCTACCATGCGTCAAGAACCGCTGCCGAACAGTTCTAAGGGGGAAGTCTGCTTGGGTCTCAGCCCACTTGAATATCTTCTGGCCAGCCAAAATTTTGTGCCCGTCCGGGCATCCTTCCTCAAGTTCTTCTCTGACGGCTTCAAAAAGTGGCTCCCAGGCTTCAACTAATTCCCGCTCGTAGTTTTCGATCTCTCCATTGACGAGAAGTTCCTCACGAGCCCAACGGGAGCGTTGCTCGTATGCTCGATAGTAATCGCGGATCGCGAACTCAACACGCTTCGGTCCCACAGCAATCAGCCGGAGTTGGCGCACGAACGGCCGCTTGTCGAGGTCAGCGACGACCGCTTCCGAAGGTGTTTGGTCGGCGTAGTCGATCGGAAGTGCTTCACGCCGGAATCCTTCGCGGAGTTCATCCATCTTACTCTCGATCGCGGATATTGGGATCGACGCCGGGCCACCACCTGTTAGCGCCCTCACGACCACATTAAACCACCAACCCTCAAGACGCTCTATAAACAGGAGCAAGTGATTCTTCGAGACAGCGTGGCGCAACTCAAATGTTAGGTCATCGTGAACGTCGATGATGTTGGATGACCCGTCAAGAACGATGATGGCCCGCAACAAGCTCAGCCGAGCTTCTGGGAGCAGATCGAGAAATGCTGAGTAAGCGGCCTGGTTAATCTCATTCGTAGAAGTATCCGTAACCCTGATCAGGGCTTCTAAGGCTTTGGCTTCGTCGCGCTCACGGGCGCGAAGGTAGCTTGCCGCAGATTCCGGGGGAGCTATGCCTGTTGTCATCAGGACGAACGAGGTTTTGAATGGAGCATCAATGTCAGTAGATACTCGGTCGGCCCAAATACGCAGGGTCTTCCAAAGATCGGTGCTTGCGTCTGTGAGATTGCCCTTCTTCGCGATATGATGCTTCGCCTGGATCAGCTTAACCGGTTCACCAGCCTGTTCAAACGCAACGTCGTCGAAACGCTCTAGAGAAATCTCAAGATTGGGGTTTTCGGCTATGGCTTGAACGCCAGCGAAGAGCGCGTACCGGCATTGGTATAGGTAGCCGGTAGCTGACGCCGTCGCCCCATATTTGTTCACGCCAGGCGACATGCTCGTCAGCTCAGCCTCGCATTTTATGGCCCGGTGTGAGACTTAGCAGACGCGTGCGCTTCTCGCCACCTCACGTTGCAAAATGTGGGCGCCATTTATTGAAGACGCATCGTGAGTTTAGGTTCGGTGCTCGCGCCAACAATGCCCGAGCTTAAACTCGCTATCGGACCGCGCTGATAGCTGCTCGTGCGATCGGAATGGGCCAAATCTGACCGGCACCAACTTCCGCCCCCCCTCAACCAACCGTATCCGCAATATACCGCCCCAACGCCGCGGCAGCCCGCAGCATGTGCGCCCGCATCCGCCGCGCAGCCAGTTCCCCATCCCCCTCGGCGATGGCGGCAAGAATCTCGCCGTGCTCGTCCCGTGAGCGGCGGATCCGGTCGCCGTGGCGGAGCTGGGTCCGGCGGAAGGCGGCCAGGCGCTCGCGGATCGCCAGGGCCTGCTCGGCCATGAAGCTGTTGTGGGTCGCCGCGTAGAGCGATTCGTGGAAGGCGCGGTTGAGCCGGTCGTAGGCGTCGACGTCGCCGGCCTCCACGGCGGCGGCGGAATCCTCCTGCAGGTCCATAAGCCGGCCGCGCTCCAGCGGCGTCATCCGGTAGGTCGCCAGCCGAGCGCACATCGCCTCGATCTCCGCGGTGGTCTCGAACATGTCGGCGATGCGCTCCGGCGTCAGCCGGGCCACCACCACGCCCCGGCGCGGGCGGACCTCCACCAACCCGGAGGCCGCCAACTGGCGCAGCGCCTCCCGCACCGGGGTGCGCGAGGCGCCGTAGCGCTGCGCGAGGTTCTGCTCGTCGAGGGCCGTGCCGGCCGGGATCTCACCGGACGTGATCGCGTCGGTGAGCGCATTGCGGATCCGGTCGGAGAGAAGCCCGGTGTCGATCTTCTGGAACTCGCCGTGCATCACCTGGTCCCGCGTCCCCGCAGTCGGTCAACCGACCAGAGCCCGCACCGTCAAGTAAAAGATCGAGGGGCCGACCAGGCAGCCGATCCCGGTATGGAAGGTCGCGGTGAGCGCCCCGTAGGGCACCAGCTTCGGGTCCGTCGCCGCGAGCCCGCCCGCGACCCCGCTCACCGTCCCCATCAGGCCGCCATAGGCCATAGCCGACCGTGGGTTGTCGAGGCCGATCAGTTTCGCAACCAATGGTGTGCCGACCATCACCATCACGGCCTTGGTCACCCCGGTAGCGATGGAGAGCGCCATGACGGTGGAATCCGCCCCGATCGCCGCCCCGGTCACCGGGCCGACGATGTAGGTGATCGCCCCCGCCCCGATGGTCGTGATCGAGACCGCGTCGTGGTAGCCGAACGCCACCGCGGTGAGCGTGCCGACGAGGAACGGGATGATCGTGCCGAGCGCCAGCGCCAGCACGCCGACCAGCCCGGCCCGGCGGGCCTCGATCACGTCGACCTCGAACGCGGTGGCCACGATGGCGAAGTCGCGCAGCATCGCTCCGCCCATCAGGCCGATTCCGGCCAGCGCCGGGATGTCGGCGACGCCCTTCTTCCCGCCGGTGTAGAGCCCGCCGACATAGGCGAGCCCCAGCCCCAGCACGATCGCGATGGCCGAGCCGTGAACGCGGCCCCTCGTGAAGCGTTTGGCCGCCAGGTTGGAGACCAGGATCAGGGCGCCCACCACCGCGAAGGCCGCCACCAGGCTCTGCTCGATGAAGACGTGCTCGATGCCGTGCCAGATCCGATGTCCGAGGTCGTTGTCCATCGCGTGTTCCATGGCGCTCACCCCTGTTTCCCGGCCGGCACCGGATCGGCCTCGCCGCCGATCACGGAGCCGCCGTGCTCGACCTCCGGGCTGCCGGGATCGCGCCGACCGATCCGGCTCAGCAGCGCCACCGCGCCGAAGCACAGGACCAGGGAGCCGGTGGCCGCGATGATCACGATCGGGCCGCCGCTCACCGCCGCGACCACGTTCTGCTGGGCCGCCATGGCGACCACGATCGGGATGTACATGCCGGCCCAGAACTCGACGCCGAACTGCACGCCCTTGGTCAGGGCGCCCCGGCGGGACAGCCAGAGCCGGGCGACGATCAGCAGGATCATGGCGATGCCGACGCCGCCGACATTGGCCTTCACCCCCAGCGCGACGCCGAGGAGATCACCGAGATACACGCCGACCAGCGTGCACGCGGCCAGGAGGGCGACACCCAGGACGATCATCGGCGTTGCCCTCCCGCGGCGGTGTATGCGGGGCGCGGCGGCGCCCGTCTCGACGCGCTCGACATAGGGCGTCTCCTTCCCGAATCAGTCGCTCGTTGCTTGCCGACCAGTATGCAAGATATTGACACTTCGGCAATCCCGTATACGAAACTGTGATGAGAACGGCTTTGAAAATGCAAGACCGCGGGTTTATCCTGCTTCTTGCATACTGAGGGAGACAGCCGGATGACCCAGTGGCGCGGCGAACGCGAGGCGCGCGACGCCCGCATCGAGGCGGGGCGCGCGCACGCCGACGGCAAGGTCGTGCCGCCGGGCGCGGTGGTCGACCTGCTGGAGGCGGTGCTGCGCCCCGGCGACCGGGTCTGCCTGGAGGGTGACAACCAGAAGCAGGCGGATTGCCTGGCCCGGGGGCTGGCCGCCTGCGACCCGGACAAGGTCCACGACCTGCACATGGTCCAATCGGGCATCGTGCTGCCGGAGCATCTCGACGTGTTCGAGACCGGCATCGCCAAGCGGCTCGATTATTCCTATTCCGGCCCGCAGGGCGCCCGCATCGCCAAGATGCTCTACGGCGGCCAGATCCAGCTCGGCGCCGTGCACACCTACCTCGAGCTGTTCGCCCGGTACTTCGTGGACCTCACGCCCCACGTGGCGCTGATCGCCGGCGTCTCGGCGGACCGGGACGGCAACCTCTATACCGGCCCCAACACCGAGGACACGCCTACCGTCGTGGAGGCCACCGCCTTCAAGAACGGCGTCGTCATCGTCCAGGTCAACGAGATCGTCGACAAGGTCCCGCGGGTCGACATCCCGGGCGACCGGATCGACTTCGTGGTCGAGGCCGACACGCCGTTCTACGTCGAGCCTTTGTTCACCCGCGACCCGGCCGCGATGACCGAGACCCAGATCCTGATCGCCATGATGGCGATCAAGGGGATCTATGCGGAATACGGCATCCGCAGGCTCAACCACGGGATCGGCTTCGGCACCGCCGCGATCGAGCTGCTGTTGCCGACCTACGGTGAGAAGCTCGGCCTGAAGGGGAAGATCTGCACCCACTGGGCGCTCAACCCGCACCCAACCCTGATCCCGGCGATCGAATCCGGCTGGGTCAGCCAAGTCCACTGCTTCGGCTCGGAAGTGGGCATGGACCGCTACATCCGCGCCCGGCCGGACATCTTCTTCACCGGAGCGGACGGCTCCCTGCGCTCGAACCGGGCCTTCTGCCAGACGGCCGGCCTCTACGCCTGCGACATGTTCATCGGGGCGACGCTCCAGATCGACCTGATGGGCCATTCCTCGACGATCACGCAGTCGCGGGTGGCGGGCTTCGGCGGCGCGCCCAACATGGGCTCGGACCCGCATGGCCGCCGCCACCCGTCCGATGCCTGGATGAAGGCCGGGCGCGAAGGTCAGGTCGTCGGCGACCCCGCGCTGATGCGCGGCCGCAAGCTGGTGGTGCAACTGGTCGAGACCTTCGGGGAGAAGCTGGTGCCGACCTTCGTAGAGAAGCTCGATGCCCTGGAGCTTGCCAGGAAGATCGGGCTCGAGCTGGCGCCGGTGATGATCTACGCCGACGACGTCACCCACATCGTCACCGAAGAGGGCATCGCGAACCTCCTCCTGTGCCGGGACGCCGACGAGCGGGAACAGGCGATCCGCGGGGTCGCCGGCTACACCGATGTCGGTCGCGGCCGGGACCGGGCCAAGGTCGAGGAGTTGCGCGCCCGCGGGGTGATCCGCCGGCCGGAGGATCTCGGCATCGAACCCCTCGACGCCGACCGGGCGCTGCTCGCCGCGAAGTCGATCAAGGATCTCGTGCACTGGTCGGGGGGCCTCTACGAGCCGCCGGCGAAGTTCCGGAACTGGTGAGATGACCGCGATGGGCCGGCCACTCCCATCCACATCCTCATCCTGAGGTGCCGGGCGATCGCAGATCGTACGGCCTCGAAGGGGGCCTCCAGGGGCCGCCGAGATCACTGGAAGCCTCCTTCGAGGCCTCCGCTACGCTCCGGCACCTCAGGATGAGGTGTTCTGTTTGGATGACGGGACGTCCTGCGAGGAACCGATTATGGAATCCCTGACCTTCCGCCACACCACGAAAAAGCCGCTGCCCGGCTCGGTGCCGAACGCCATCACCGGCGTGGTGGCGTCGGGCAACCTGGAGATCCTGCTGGAGCGGGTGCTGCCGCCGGATGCCTGCGAGGTCGCGATCGAGACGCCGATCGCCGGATACGGTGCCGTCTGGGAGGCGGTGGTGGCGGATTTCGTCGCCCGCGCTCAGCCCGGGGGCCTGCGCATCAGCATCAATGACGGCGGCGCCCGTCCCGACACCGTATCGTTGCGCCTGCTCCAGGGCGCCCGGCTGATGGAGGCCTGACCATGGCTGGCGCACACGCCGCGAGCACCGACCCGGACGCCCTGAGCTGGTACGAGGCCACCGCCCGCCAGCGCGTGGTGGCGCTGGCCGATCCCGGCAGTTTTCACGAATTCCTGCCCCCGACCGAGCGGCGCATGAGCCCGCACCTGCCGCTGTTCGACCTGCCGCGGGCCTTCGACGACGGCATCGTGGTCGGCCGCGCCGCGCTCGACGGCAAGCCGGTGCTCGTCGCCGCCCAGGAGGGCCGGTTCATGGGCGGCGCCTTCGGGGAGATCCATGGGGCGAAGCTCGTCGGGCTCCTGCGCGCCGCGCTCACCCTGAAGCCGGCGGCTGTGCTGATCCTGTTCGACACCGGCGGCGTCCGGCTGCAGGAGGCCAATGCCGGTGAGACCGCCATCGCCGAGACCATGCGGGCGATCGTCGATGTCCGGGCTGCCGGCATCCCGGTCATCGGGCTGATCGGCGGCCGCGCCGGCTGCTACGGCGGCGGCGGCCTGATCGCCGGCACCTGCTCCCGGCTCGCCGTCTCGGAGGGCGGCCGGATATCCGTCTCGGGCCCCGAGGTGATCGAGACCAACAAGGGCGCGGAAGAGTTCGATTCCCGCGACCGGGCTCTGGTCTGGCGGACCATGGGCGGCAAGCACCGGCGGCTGATCGGCGGGGCCGACGCGTTCTGCGCCGACTCCGTGTCGGCCTTCCGGCGGGCGGCGCTCGACCTGATCGGGCGGGCGCCGTCCTTCGATCTCGCGATGCTGGAGGCCGAGCAGGCCCGGCTCGAAGCCCGGATCGCGCGTTTCGGCGATTGCCGGGACGCCACCGGAATCTGGGCCCGGCTCGGCGTCAACGATCCTGAATCCGTGCCCGCCATGGACACACCCGCCTTCGACGAGACCGTGTCCCGGGTGAGGGAGGCCGACCATGACGCTCGCTGAGATTCTGGCCGGGCTGTTTCCGCAGGGCCATTCCGTCACCGTGCGCGACGGCCTCGTCACCGGCGGCGGCCCGTTCGCGGGCGAGACGATCCACGTCGTCGGGATCGACGGCGACACGCCGCTCGGGGTCGACGGGGCGCTGGTCCTGTCGCGGGCCGTGCTCGATGTCGTGCGGGCCGGCGACAAGGCGCCGATCCTGGTGGTGGTCGATTCCGACAGCCAGCGCATGAGCCGGCGCGACGAGTTGCTGGGGCTCAACGAGTGCCTGGCCCATCTCGCCAAGGCGCTGCTGCTCGCCGACCGCTCCGGCCACCCGACCATCGGGCTGATCTACGGCCATTCCGCCGCCGGCGCCTTCATCGCCACCGCGCTGGCGACCCGGATCCTGGCGGCGCTGCCCGGCGCCAACCCGAGCGTGATGGACCTGCCCTCGGTGGCGAAGGTGACCAAGCTGCCCCTCGACAAGCTCCAGGAGATGGCGAAATCGACGCCGGTCTTCGCCCCCGGGCTCGACAACATGGTGGCGGCTGGGGCAGTCCACGTCGTGCTCGATCCGGCCAAGCCGCTCGACGGCCAGATCCGCGACCTGATCGCCAACCTCCAACCCGGCGACGACCGGGATCGCCTCGGCGAGGAGCGCGGCGGGCGGCCGGTGGCGCGGGGGATCAGTGCGGCGGTGATCGCGCAGGCCGGATGTGGATAGGTGTCCGGCCACGCGATCCGAGGGGGGGCGCCTCGCACGCCCCCGTCGCCGCTGTGGCTGGACCTCTATCGCCACTTTCGATCCGTCGACGGGTCAAAGACCCTTGTCCGCGTGCGTCAGGGCGACCGGGTCTCCGCTCTTCGGAAGGGCGTCGTTCGTCTTGGACATCGCCAAGACCACCGAGGACGAGACAAGGATTGCGCCGCCCACCACCATATTCTGGGTCAGCAACTCTCCCATGAACAAGACGCCAAGACTGATCGTTACGGCCGGCTCGATCGTCGATACGATAGAGGTATGGATTGGTCCGAGCCGTTCCAGTCCTGCGATGAATGCATAGATCGCAACGGCCGTTCCGAACACGGCCAGCGACGCGATCCCGAACCAGGATTCGGCGTTTCGCGGTAGTCTGACCTCGGCGGCAACGCAGGCCAGGAGATAGACGATGGCCGCGGTCGTCAAGATGACGCTCGCTCGCGTCAGGGCGCTGGCATGATCTTTCATACGCCCGCCAATGATGATGTACGTCGCATAACTTACGGCGGCCATCAACGAGAGAACGATGCCCTTGGGCGATCCTTGCAAATCGCCGCCCAGGATCAACGCCAAGCCCATGAGAGCGGCCGAAACGATAGCCAGATCTTTCTTGCTGAACGCTTCGAATTTCATCGTCCAGGAGGTGATCGCGACGAAGATCGGATAAGTATACAACAGCAAGGCCACGGTCCCAGAGGACGCTTCAGAGAGCGCGGTAAAATAGAACCATGCCATGGCAGCGTAGAATACGCCCATCACGACGCACAAGAACAAGGCTTTGTTGCGTGGCCACGCCGCACGGGTTAGACATGCCGATATGGAGATAATGCCGGCCGCGATTGAAAATCGAAGGCCCAGGACCGTTCTGGTATCGATACCCTCATTGTATGTCAGGTGAACCGACGGGGCCATCGACCCGAAACCGAACGCCGAAAGAGCGACGAAAGCAAGACCCGTTATTTTTCGGTTTGGCACTATGGGCTCTCTATCGTCGCGTCTTAATGCTTACGCGGCAAGAATATCTTCTATCATCGAAGCCCAGTCAACGGATCGGCAAGATCGACGACGGACATCGACGGGTCGCTCATGGTGCCGGATGCTATCTGACGCGATCTTGTGGCCTACTGAGATCGATCAACAGTCCGACCATTGTTATCCCGTACAAGTGGTTGTGGCACAAAAAGCGTTGTCTGTCCGAGATGCCTCATGGCGAGCGTGGCTCGGAAGCGGCCATCAGGCGCGGCGGCCATCCCGCGCGGCCGGCGGGTCCAAGCGTTTCATCGGTGCGTGCGAACGGTGGGGTTCCGCGTTCCGACGTCCCCATGACGGAGCGCGGCTGAGCTGGCCGCGCGACGCCGACGACCGTCAGGGATTCGGGTGTGATCGGCCGCCGATGGTACGCGTCTCTCGCGCTTGCACGGCGCGCGAAATCCTTGTCGGAGAGGCAAGCATGGGAATGACCTGTCCCCCATGGCGGGACGACAGCACGTCGGGCGCCTTCACCCGGCAGGATCTGGTCCGCGCGGATCCCGGCGCCTGGGCGTCGTGGCTTCGCACTCGTGACGACCTTGCCGACGTCCCGCATCTCGCCGGTTGGGCCGCGGCGGGCCATCCGCTGATCGTCCGCCGCCGGGTCCCGGGGGAGGGTGCCGACACGGTGCCGCTGGGGCTGCCCCTGCCGCCAGCCGACGGCAAGCGTCGGATCGGCGTGGCCCTGCCGACCGAACACCTGACTCGGATGGCCGGGCCGAGCCTCGCCGAGGCCGCATCCCACGCCCCCGCCGCTTGGCAGGCGGTGATCGCCACCCTGATCGGCCTCGGCGACAGCTTCGGCCTGAAACCCCGACCGTTCGGCGGCCTGTTGTGGGAGGCGGTGACCGGGCTCACCTACCTGACCGCATCGTCCGACCTCGACCTGCTCTGGCCCTGCAAAGATCCGGTGCCCACCGGCCTGCTCGACGGACTCGCTTCCATCGCGGAAACCGCCCCGATGCGCCTCGACGGCGAGATCCTGCTGCCGGACGGGACCGGCCTGCACTGGCGCGAGTTGCGCGACGCGCCAGACGGCGGCACCGTGCTGGCCAAGGGCCTGGACGCGCTCGCGATGTGGCCGGTCGCCCCTCTGCGCACCCGGGAGACCGCATGAGTGTCGCGATCCTGCTCTCCGGCCAGGGCGGCCAGCACCCGGGGATGTTCGACCTCACCGCCGACCATCCCGCCGCGCAGGCCGTCTTCGCCGCCGCGACGCCGCTCCTGGGCGGCACCGACCCGCGCGACCTCGCCCATAGCGGCGGCGACGCGCTCCACGTCAACCGGACGGGCCAGATCCTGTGCTGCGTCGCCGCGCTCGCCGCCTGGCGGGGGCTGGCGTTCTCCGGCCGCGCCATCGTGGCCGGCTACAGCATCGGCGATCTCGCCGCCTGGGGCGTCGTCGGTCGGATCGCCGACGCCGACGTCCTGGCGCTGGCCGCCCGGCGCGCCGAGGCCATGGATTCCGCCTCCGGGGAGGGGTTCGGGCTCGCCGGGATCCGGGGCCTCGGGCTCGACGCACTCGAATCCCTGGCCGGACGTCACGCCTGCCACCTCGCTATCCGCAACGCCCCGGATAGCGGCGTCGTCGGGGGGCGACGCGATGCGCTCGAAGCCCTGTGCCGGGACGCCACCGGGGCGGGGGCGCAGCGGGCTGTGGTGCTACCGGTCCACACGCCCTCGCACACGCCGCTGCTGGCGGAAGCGAGCGATGCGTTCCGAAGCGCGCTCGGCGCCGTCACCCTGCACCGCCCGCCGGCCGGCGCCCCGCGTCTCGTCACCGGACTCGACGGGGCGACGATGTTCCGGCCCGAGGATGGTCTCGACAAACTGGCACGCCAAATCTCCCATACCATCGACTGGGCAGCCTGCCTCGAAGCCGCTCGGGAATACGGCGCCGACCGGGTCATCGAACTCGGCCCCGGCCACGCGCTGGCCACGATGGCGCGGTCGGCCCTGCCCGACGCCCGGGTCCATGCGCTGGAGGAATTCCGGTCGCTCGACGGCGTCACCGCGTGGCTGACCCAACCCTAGGGCGAAGGGGCTTGCCCGCGAAGAATTCGGCCGGCCGCGCGTAATTCTTCGCATATCACGAGTCATGTCGCAGGCCGACGCGCCAGCCCGCGAAGACTATTCGCAGTCTGGCCTCACCTTGACGCGAAGGCCGGACCGGTCGTAGCAGCCGGGCAGCAACGGGACGGGACAGATTCATGACAGCCAAGCGCGCGCTGATCACGGGGATAACGGGCCAGGACGGCGCGTATCTGGCGCAGCTGCTGCTGCAGAAAGGCTACACGGTCACCGGCATCGTGCGCCGCTCCAGCCATGCCGGGGTGTTCGACCATCGGTTGAAGTGGCTCGGCATCCTGGGCGACGTCGAACTCGTGGACGGCAACCTGCTGGACCAGTCTGCGCTGCTGCGGATCGTCCAAACCACCAAGCCGGACGAGATCTATAACCTCGCCGCACAGTCTTTCGTGACCTCGTCATGGCAACAGCCGCTGCTCACCGGCCAGGTGACCGGTCTCGGCGCCGTCCATATGCTCGAATGCCTGCGCTCGGTGGCGCCGAATGCGCGCTATTACCAGGCCTCAACCTCGGAAATGTTCGGGCTGATCCAGGAAGAGCGCCAGAGCGAGACGACGCCGTTCTACCCGCGCTCGCCCTACGGCGTGGCCAAGCTCTACGCGCACTGGATGACCATCAACTACCGCGAGAGCTTCGGGCTGCACGCGTCGAACGGCATCCTGTTCAACCACGAGAGCCCGCTGCGCGGCGTCGAGTTCGTCACCCGCAAGGTCACGGATGCGGTGGCCCGGATCAAGCTCGGCATGCAGAAGGAGCTGCGGCTGGGCAACATCGACGCCAAGCGCGACTGGGGCCACGCCCGGGACTACGTCGAGGCTATGTGGCTGATGCTGCAGCAGGAAAATCCCGACGACTACGTCATCGCCACCGGCCGGACCACCACGGTGCGGGACATGTGCGTGATCGCGTTCAAGCATGTCGGCCTGAACATCGACGACCACTTGATCATCGACCCGGCGTTCTTCCGTCCGGCCGAGGTCGAGGTGCTGCTCGGCAACCCGGCCAAGGCCAAGGCCACGTTCGGCTGGGAGGCGCAGACCAGCCTGGAGTCGCTGATCACCGAGATGGTCGACGCCGACATCAAGCGCCTCAGCGCCAACGCGTAGGGCGCGGCGAGCCTCGTCACCGGCGGGGTTCCAGCCCATAACACGCGCGTTATCCGCGAGAGAGGCGCGCCGTGAAAACCTATCAGCTCTACATCGACGGCCAGGACGTCGATCCGGTCGACGACTCTTGGTTCGAGTCCGTCGACCCCTACCGGGGCGAGCCCTGGGCCCGCATCCCCCGCGCCTCGAAGGCGGATGTCGACAAGGCGGTGGCGGCCGCCAAGCGTGCCATGTGGGATGGGCCCTGGGCCACCATGACCGCCTCGGCCCGGGGTAAGGTCCTGCGCCGGATCGGCGATCTCGTGGAGCGCGATGCGAAGGCGCTCGCCGAGGTCGAGGTCCGCGACAACGGCAAGCTGTTCGCCGAGATGTACGGGCAGACCCGCTACCAGCCCGAATGGTGGTGGTATTACGCGGGCCTCGCCGACAAGGTCGAAGGCGCCCAGGTGCCAATCGACAAACCCGAGACCTTCGCGTTCACCCGGCACGAGCCGGTGGGCGTGGTCGGAGCGCTGACCGCCTGGAACTCACCGCTGCTGTTCGTGGCCTGGAAATGCGCACCGGCGCTCGCGGCTGGCTGCGCCGTCGTGGTCAAGCCGTCTGAATTCGCCTCTGCCAGCACGCTGGAATTCGCCCGCCTCACCAAGGAGGCCGGGCTGCCGGACGGGATGTTCAACGTCATCACCGGCTACGGCAGCGAAGCTGGCAGCGCCATCGTGGAGCACCCGGACGTCGCCAAGATCACCTTCACCGGCTCTGATGTCACCGGCGCGAAGGTCTACGAGGCGGCCGCGCGTCAGATCAAGCGGGTGTCGCTGGAACTCGGCGGCAAGTCGCCCAACATCGTGTTCGCCGATGCCGACCTGAAGGCCGCGGCTGCCGGGGCGATCTCGGGCATCTTCGCCGCCACCGGGCAAACCTGCATCGCCGGCTCGCGGTTGCTCGTGCAGAACAGCATCCGTGAGGCCTTCGTCGAGCGGCTGGTGGCTCTGGCCCGCACCGCCCGGCTCGGCGATCCTATGCAGCCGGACACCAACATCGGGCCGATCACCACGCCGCCGCAATATGCGAAGGTGCTCGACTACATCGCGCTTGCCAAGAGCGAGGGCGCGCGCTGCGTCTTCGGCGGGAAGCCGGCCTCCGGTCCCGGCGTGATCGGCGGTCAGTTCGTCGAGCCGACGATCTTCACCGGCGTCACGAACGACATGCGCATCGCCCAGGAGGAGGTGTTCGGCCCGGTCCTGTCGATCATAGGGTTCGAGGACGAGGCCGAGGCGCTGCGCCTCGGTAACGACGTGATCTACGGATTGGCGGCCGGCGTCTGGACACAGGACATCGGCCGCGCCCTGCGCATGTCGAAGGGCCTGCGTGCCGGAACGGTCTGGGTGAACACCTACCGCGCCGTGAGCTACATGATGCCGTTCGGCGGCATGAAGCGCTCCGGGATCGGCCGCGAGAGCGGCATCGAGTCGATCCGCGAGTACCTGGAGACCAAGAGCGTCTGGATCTCGACGAGCCGCGACGCCCCCGAGAATCCGTTCGTTATGCGTTAGGGGCGAAGCCGCACCGGCAAACATCAGCCCCAGCGCGGCGTGTTCCACCCCACCGCGTTGGGAAACCGCCTATCTTGAAAAATGCGTGGTCGACATTCGATCCGTGACGAGTTCGAACGGAACCCAATCGTACTGCTGCACGGGCTCGTGCCGGACCAACTTGAGGGCATCGTCGATCGCCCGCCGCGCTTGTAGGCCGGCATTCTGGTAGACCGTCACGGCCATGCGCTTGTGCTGCATCGCCCGCAGTCCGTCGGGCGTCGCATCGACGCCGCCGATTAGGATTCGATCCGTCGGGATCCCAGCCGCGTCGACCGCGTCGGCGGCTCCAATCGCCATCTCGTCGTTGTTGGCGACGATGGCATCGGGCGCCGTCCCATGCGCCAGCCATCCGGCCACGAGCGCTGCGGCTTTTTTGCGCTCCCAATCCGCGACGCCTTCGGCCACGATGCTGATCCCCGGGAAGGCCGCGGCGACCTCTTTGGCGCCCTGCGTTCGAAGTGCCGAGGCTGTGTGGCTCGGCGGCCCCTGGATGATCGCGACCCGACCTTTGCCGTCCAGCATCTGGGCGAGCTTTCTCATCTGCAGACGGCCGGCGACGAGATCATTGGACAGGACGAACGCCACGCGTCCGGCAAACCAATCCTCCCGGGGGCCGTTATTGGCATAAACGAGGGGGATGTCGGCGTCCTGGGCCAAGCGGGTGATCGTCGCGTTCGTTGTCGTATCGGCTGGCAGGACCACGAGCGCATCGACCTTGGCAGCGATGAATTGCCGGATCTGCTCGACCTGCTTCTCGCCCTCGCCCTGGGGCGCGTAGGCGAAGCGCACCGAGCAATCGGGCAGGCTCTTGGCATAGCTTTGGATGCCGTCGCGGAGGAGCGCGGTGAACCCGCTCGGCTCGACCATCGCCACGCCGATCTCGGCCGACACAGCCGGTGTCGACAGGTTCGCCAGGGCGAACATGAACGCCGCCGGCCACCAGCCACCCACGCGGGCTGATCTCCGGGCCGGACCGCCAAGAGCTAACCGAAGAACCGCCTGCACAGCACCGCGTGTTCGGGAGGCGGACCAGCCGCAAAGCGTTTCGATCATGGCCCTTGCACCTGCCTTGGGGGCGCGCCGCCGACATCCGCCCCGGTCTGGCATCAGCGCGCGAAGAATCAACGGTTTCGAGGCGGCACCGACGGCACCGACGGCGCCGCGCTCAAGCCGGCCGTATCGATGGTTTACCGGCTTGGCAAAGTGTCGCCAGCCGAACGGGCCCGTCACGTCAGGCCGCCCTGATGCTCTTGAGGAACCGCTGGACCTCGTCGCCCAGGCGTTCCGCGTCGCGGGACAGGGTGCTGGCTGAGGTGAGCATCCGGTCGGCGGCCGCCCCGGTATGCTCCGCCGTCCCAGCCACCGTGCTGATGTTCGCCGTCACTTCGCCGGTGCCGTTGGCGGCCTGGGAGATGTTGAGCACGATCTCCTGCGTGGCAGCGCCCTGCTGCTCGACGGCTGCCGCAATCGAGGCGGCCGTTCCGCTCATATCGCGGACCCGCGTGGCGATCCCCTCAATCGCTGCGACGGCATCAGAGGTGGATGCCTTGATGACCGAAACGTGGCTGGCGATATCGTCGGTCGCGCGCTTCGCTTCGCCGGCGAGCTGCTTGACCTCGGCGGCAACCACCGCGAATCCGCGACCGGCATCGCCGGCCCGAGCCGCCTCGATGGCGGCATTCAGGGCGAGCAAATTGGTCTGAGCCGCGATCTTGGCGATCAGCTTGACCACGCGTCGCCGATCCGGTCCGCTGCGCCGCTGAGGATCTGCACGAACGCGATGGTCTGGGTGGCCTCCGTCGCTGCACCGTTGGCCATGGCGGCGGACAATTCAGCCTGGCGTCCCACCTCTTGGACCGAGGCGCCGAGTTCGTCGGCGGCGGCGGCGATCATCCGCACATTGGATTCGGCCTGTTCGGCCGCCGCCGCGACCGTGGTCGATTGGCTCGCCGTCTGCCCGGCCGCCGCACTCATCTGGTGGGCGGTTCCCTGGAACTGCAACACGGCGGCGGTGACCGTACCGACAATCTCGCCCACCGTCTCCTCGAACCGCTCCGCCATGTCGTGCATCACGACCTTGCGCTGCTGTTCCGCTTCAATGCGGAGCTGAGCGGCCTCGTCTTCCAGGGACTTGGCGTGAAGCATGTTCTCCTTGAACACCTGAACGGCTCCGGCGATCGCACCGATTTCGTCGCCGCGATCGCCCTCCGGAACCACTACGGCGAGATCGTTCTCGGCAAGCCGCGCCATAACCCGGGTCATCGTCGCGATCGGTGCGGCGACGCGACGGACGATGAACCAGCTGATAGCTATCGTGAGGAGTGCCGCGATGGCCAACGCAACGAAGACCGCGAGCCGCGACGTGGCGCCGACCGCATCGGCCTCCGCCATCTGCTCGAAGGCCCGCGCTTGCCGGTGGACCAGGACGGAATCCACCGACTGCGTGAACGCCACGGCATCAGCCTGGAATGCCTCGGCGAACACCGTGTCGGCGAGTTCGCGCTCGCCTGCCCGATCCAGCGCCGTCGCTTCGGCCTCCACGGCCAGGAAGTGTTGCCAGGCTTTGCGCAAGCGATGCGCCAGAATGCGCTCGTCGGCGCCGACAATGGTCGGGGCATAGGCACTCCAGGCCGAGGAGAACGCTTCCTGGGCCTTGCCGGCCTCGTCGAGATGACGGCGCCTCTCTATGTCCGACCAGGCATTGTGAGCTTGGACATCCAGGGCGCGTAGCTCCTGGCTGAGCGCCTTCATCCGTCCAAGAATCGTGACCGCTTCGATCTCGCCGGAGACCGACCGACTCACCGTGTTGATCATACCCATCCGAAATACAGAAAATAATCCTATAGCTGCCGATATAACGAAGAGGGCTACCGAAGAGCCGATTATAATAGATCGGATGTTGAGAGCAGAGGCTTTTCTTTTTCGCTGTAATGCGAGGTCCATTTGATATAACCTGA